>CAHJWU010000049.1 GCA_903643085.1 Rhodospirillales bacterium | reverse complement strand
GCGGCTGGCCTTGCCCGGCGCCGGTCCGAGGGTGCCCGGGCGGTTCAGGACGGTGGCCACCACGCCCGCATCGTTCAGTCCCAGCCAGGTGCCGCCGCCGAGCGTGTCCAGCCCGGCCACCACGTCCGGCTGGTCCGGCCAGTGCCGCGCAGGAGCAAGCCAGGGCCGCGCCAGCATCTCGTCGCGGTTGGCCGCGAGCAGCAGGGGCCAGAGCGCGGTCGCCTGCGCCGCTATGACGACGGTGCACATGAAGGAAGGAAGCAGTTCTTTTTTGAAAAAAAGAACCAAAAAACTTTTGCTCCGCTGTCGCGCGCGGTCGGGACAGCTCAACTCAACGGGACAAAAGTTTTTTGCTTCTTTTTTTCAAAAAAGAAGGCCTTGCTTACTTTTCCTGGCCCGCCCGGAACGCGTTGAAAGCCCGCACCCGGTTGGTGTATTTGCGCCAGGCGGACGTCCCCTTGTAGCGCGCAAAGGCCGGCACCTTCTGCTTGCCGCCGCGCCTCAGGCTCTTCGGGTTCGCCTCGGACGCCGTCCTGGCGCTGGCAAGCCACTCGGGCGAGAGCACGGTCGTGGCGGTCAGCCTGCCCGATGCGGGGATGGTGCCGGCGCGCATGGCGCGGCGCAGGACGCGTATGGTGACGCCGAGGCGGCGCGCGGCTTCGGGGAGGCCCATCGGGGCGGCAGTGTCGCTCATTGCAGGTGATCCTGTCCGGTTCTGACCTCCTCTCACCACCGGACGGCCCCGGGGGCAAGGGGCGGTGACGCGGCTCAGCCGGCCGTGCCGAACACGCTGTGGAATATGTGGTCCACGTGGCGCAGGTGCAGTGCCGGGTCCATCGAGGCGGCCAGCAGCGCAGGGGGGACGCGGCCGGCGACGTCGGGGTCGGCGGCGAGGTTGTCGGCGAAGCTGCGGTTGCCCGGCTGGCCGAGGGTGGTCCAGGTGGCCATCGCGTTGCGCTGGACGATGCGGTAGGCATCCTCGCGCGAGATGCCGGCGCGGGCCAGGGCCAGCAGCACTTCGCCGGAATGCACCACGCCTCCCAGGGATTCCAGGTTGGCCAGCATGCGGTCCGGATAGACCAGCAGCTTGTCCACCAGGCCGGTGAGGCGGGCGAGGGCGAAATCCAGGGTCACGGTGGCATCGGGTGCTATGCCGCGCTCCACGCTGGAGTGGCTGATGTCGCGCTCGTGCCAGAGCGTCACGTTCTCCAGCGCGGGGGCGGCGGCGGCGCGTACGAGGCGCGCCAGGCCGGTGAGGTTCTCGCTGAGCACCGGGTTGCGTTTGTGGGGCATCGCACTGCTGCCCTTCTGGCCGGGATGGAAATACTCTTCGGCCTCGCGCACTTCGGAGCGCTGCAGGTGGCGTATCTCGGTGGCCAGGCGCTCGATGCCGCTGGCGATCACCGCAAGCGTGCAGAAGAAGGCGGCGTGGCGGTCGCGCGGGATCACCTGGGTGGAGACGGGTTCGGGGATAAGGCCGAGTGCCGCGGCGACATGGGCCTCGATGCGGGGATCCGCGTGCGCGTAGGTGCCGACGGCGCCGCTGATCGCGCAGGTGGCGATCTCGGCGCGGGCGGCCACCAGGCGGCTGCGGTTGCGGGCAAACTCGGCGTAATGGCCGGCGAGCTTGATGCCGAAGGTGGTGGGTTCGGCGTGTATGCCGTGGCTGCGGCCGATGGTGAGCGTGTGCTTGTGCTCGTAGGCGCGGCGGCGCAGGGCGGCCAGCAGTTCGTCGAGGTCAGCGAGCAGGATGTCCGCGGCCTGGGTGAGCTGGACGGCGAGGCAGGTGTCCAGCACGTCGCTGCTCGTCATGCCGAGATGGACGAAGCGGCTGTCCGGCCCAATCTTCTCTGCGAGCCAGGTCAGGAAGGCGATGACGTCGTGGCGCGTCTCGCGCTCGATCTCGTCGATGCGGTCCACGTCCGCCTGGCCCATGGCGGCCAGAGCGGGGGCGCCGCGCTCGCGTATAATGCGGGCGGCTTCGGGGGGGATTTCCCCGAGTTCGGCCATGGCGTCGGCGGCCAGCGACTCGATGCGGAACCAGATGCGGTAGCGGTTTTCGGGCGCCCAGATGGCGACCATGGCCGGGCGGGCGTAACGAGGGATCATCGGGGGTGGTATCGGGGAAGAAAGGCAGTAAAGAAAGCGGTTCTTTTTTGAAAAAAAGAACCAAAAAACTTTTGCCCTCTGTCGGCGGAAGTTTCAGCACCCGCCGACAGGGAGCAAAAGTTTTTTGCTTCTTTTTTTCAAAAAAGAAGGCCTTCCTTGTCCTCCTTACTCGCCCTGCTCCAAATCCTTCTGATCGACATAACCCTGGCCGGCGACAACGCCGTGGTCGTGGGCCTGGCGGTCGCGGGCCTCCCGCAAGCGCAGCAGCGGCGCGCGCTCGTGGCGGGCATTGCCGCCGCCACGCTGATACGCATGGCGCTGTCCGCGGTCGCCATACAGCTGCTCGCGGTGGTGGGCCTCACCCTGGCGGGCGGCCTGCTGCTGCTCTGGGTGTGCTGGAAGATGTTCCGCGAACTGCGCCAGCAGCACGCAGCTTCCGGGACAAGCGGGCCGGGCAAGACGGGGTGGCAGGCGATACGGCAGATCGTGGTCGCCGACCTGTCGATGAGCCTGGACAACGTCCTGGCGGTGGCGGGCGCAGCACGGCAGAACGTCTGGATCATGACGGCGGGGCTGGCGCTGTCCGTGGCGCTGACGGGGGTAGCCGCGGGGCTGCTCTCACGCCTGCTTGCCAGGCACCGCTGGCTTGCCTGGCTGGGGCTGGCGGTGGTGTTCTACGTGGCGCTTGAGATGATGGCGTCGGGCTGGGGAGAGGCGGCACAGGCAGCCCAGCGGTTGTTGCGGCGCCTGCCGCGCCTGCATTGGAGCGGGTAGCGGCCTGTTGCGCTGTGGAACCCTCTCCGGAGGATGCCAGGGTGCATCCTCCGGAGACAGTCAGGCTCAGCCTGCCGCGTTGACGCTCGGCAGTATCAGGTTCGCCGCCGAGAGGTCGGTGACGCCGTAGAGCTGGATCACATCCGCGTTGCCGTCGGCCGTGGTCAGGTTGATGTACGAGCTGCCGTCCACGGTGGTGACGTCACCGAGGAACGTTGCCGCGGTCATCGAGGCGCCGAAGCCGTTCAGCTCGAAATAGTCGGACGCGGTGTTGAAGCCCACGACGACGTTCGTGCTGCCGCCGGCGCTGTCCTGCACGCCGTAGACGTCGGTTCCGGTGCTGCCGAAGACGGTGCTCTGGCCGGTGCCGAACTGGATGTACTCGTTGCCGGTTCCCGCCACCACGTTGGTGTTGCCGGAGCCGAGGAAGTAGTTGGTCGTGCCGGTGGCGTTCGCGCCGAACAGCGTGGAGTTGCCGGAACTGGCGACGAGCGTCGTCGTGCCGGCGCCGCTGGCGACCAGCAGGTCGTTGTTGCCGCCGCCGACCAGGCTGGAATTGCCCGTGCCGGAGACGAGGACGTTGTTGCCGGCCTGGCCGCCGAAGGCTGCGAAGTCCCCGGTGGCGCCGTAGGCGGTGACGGAGCCTGCGCCGCCATAGACGTTGGTGTTGCCTGCGCCGGCGACGGAGCTGGCGATGATCGCGGCGGTGGCGGTCGCAACGCTGCCGTCGTATTCGACCGAGCCGGTGCCGGCGAAGATCGTGGCCGCACCGGCGCCGTCCACGGTGGCCGCACCGCTGCCGCCGTCGATCGTGTCGGAGCCTTCATTGGCCACCAGCGCGGTGCCGCTGCCCAGAAAGATGCTGTTGAAGCCGAGGCCGGCGGCGATGCTGGCGTTGCCGCTGGTCACGTCTATGTTGTTGCCGGCGGTGCCTGACGCGTCGGCAAGCGTCTGCAGCGCCGTCGGGCCGCCAAGCCCGGCGGCAATCTCGTACGTTCCGCCACCGTTCTCGGCGAACGTGTTGCCGAAGCCGGTGAGCGCCACGAACTCCGTGCCGGAACCGCCGAACACCGTCTGGTTGCCGACGTCGCCCTGATAGACGAGGTCGCCGGCGACGGTGTCCGCGGCGGAGAGTATGATGGGCGCCAGGTCGTTGGCGTTCTCCACGGCGTCAAATCCGGTGCCGACGAAGAGGTCCGACAGCGGCGTGGCGCCGGCGACCGTGTCGATGAGCAGGTAGGTGTCGGCCTGCGCCGCCACCGGATCGGTCGAGCCATCCGAAGTTTGCATTGCCGCGTAATTGTAGGTGGCGGCACCCGCGAGGGTGCCCACACCGTCGAAGACGTCCGCACGTATTTGCGGGCCTGCGGTCAGTGTTTCCGACATGGTTGGTTCCTGTTCCTGGTTGTGATGGCCGAACGTGCGTGCCGGCTTTAAGTTACGGTGTTGATGGCACCATTAACGCCGCTGGGGAAGAACCCGCCGCTTGTGGTACCGACGCCCTTGCCGAGATAGACCACGTTGAGCACCTGACCGGTGGTGCGCGTGAACGCGAGCGCGTTCGCATCTGCATCGACTATGGTGACCATGCCGTTGGACGCCTGCACGCCGTGATCGCGCACCGGCATCGCACCGCTCGTGGTAACCGCGTTGGAAGCCTTCGCACGCAGGGCGGCGATCATGTTGGACTGCGCGGCGAAGCCGCCCAGGAGCAGCCGCGTACGTATCTCGCCGGCATGGTAGGCCTCGACCGCCAGGATCTGTGCGGCCGTGGTCAGGTAGCTCTTGCTGGAGATGAACTGCGCGGCGCCGGCGTATGCGCTGACGCCCACGTCCTCGAAAATGAAGGCGCCGAGCAGGAAGTCCGCCTCGCTGGCGAACGGGCTGAAACCGGCGCCAAGCCCCGCTGCCTGCGCCGCGGCGGCGAAGCTGGTCGAGAGATTGATGTCAGGCTCGGCCACGGCGGCGGTATCGAGCGCCTGGCGCAGGAGCTTGACGTGCGCCATCTCGTCCTGGGCGATCTCCAGCGCGAGCTGGTAGGTCTGACGCGACTGGAAGGCGACCCTGCTGCCGCCGGTCACGGTTCCGCCTGACCCGCCCACGCCGTTGACGCCCACGCCATTGCCGGCAAGGCCGGTGCCGGTGACGGCGCGCAGGTAGTACTCGGCCTCGAGGTATTCGAGGTTCAGCGCGAAATTGAGGATTTCGGGATCGGTCGGCGCCGTCTGCGCGTCAGCGCCCGTCACCTTCATCGCAAAGGCGGTCGCCACAGCACCCAGGCTGGCAGTGCGCAGAAGCTTGCGACGCTCCAGCAGATTCGTCCAGGACGGTTCCATTATTATCATACTCCTTGGGTTGAACCTTCCCCGGCAGGCAGACACTGGGCCGGCGACAGGGCGGGCGGCGCGGTGGCCGCGTGCACAATACGTGGACCCAGCGTTTGGGATGCAGATCGTTGCAGGAGGCCTGACAACTGTTTGTGAGCATACACGTATGCGCAGCGATCGAGGACCCGCGCACCCCGCCTACAGCAATCCTTCCTTGCGGAAGCTCAGCCAGGTCCCGTTGCCCACGATCACGTGGTCATGCACCGTGATGGACAGCGTCTTGGCCGCCTCGACGATCTGCCGGGTCATCGATATGTCGTCACGCGACGGCGAGGGATCGCCGCTGGGATGGTTGTGCGTCAGGATCAGCGCGGCCGCCTGCAGCTCCAGGGCGCGCCGCACCACCTCGCGCGGATAGACCGGCGTGTGGTTGACGGTGCCGCGCGCCTGCGCCTCGTCGGCCAGCAGCCGGTTCTTGTTGTCCAGGAACAATATGCGGAACTGCTCCACGCGTTCGCGCGCCATGACCGCGTTCAGGTAGCCCATCAGCGCGTCCCAGTTCGAGAGCACGGGCCGGCCGATCACGTCAGCGCGCGTCAGGCGGATGGCGGCGGCCTGGACCGCTTTCAGCACCGCCGCGCTCGCTTCGCCCATGCCCTCCACCGCGGCGATGTCACGCGCCGGCGCCGAGATTGCCGCGGCGAAGCTGCCGAACCTGGCCAGCAGCCGGTAGGCCACCGGCTTGGTGTCCCGGCGCAGGATCGCCAGGAAGAGTACCAGCTCCAGCAGTTCGTGATCCGCCAGCGCGTCCGGTCCGGCCTGAAGGAGCTTGGCGCGCAGGCGCGAGCGGTGCTGCTCCATGCTGGTGGCGGGGGCCGGGGCGGGCAGGTCCAGCCGGAGCGCGGCCTCGCTCAGGCCTTTTGGCTTGTTGGTCACCGTGGGTCAGGCGAGGAGGCAAGCAAGGCGTTGTTCGGCAGGAAGCACGAAGCTTGCACGGCGGCTGTCGCGGAACGCTGCGGCGAAGCGTGCCTGGCGGAGACGGAAGTTTTTCGGTCCTTTTCGAAAAAGGACTGCCCGCTTGCCTTCTCCATTCAGTACGGCGGACGATGCAGCCCGTCGGGCGAGACGGTGAACACCTCGCAGCCTTCCTCCGTCACGCCCACCATGTGCTCGAACTGCGCCGACAGGCTGCGGTCCCGCGTCACCGCGGTCCAGCCGTCATCGAGCACCTTCACTTCCGGGCGCCCGGCATTGACCATCGGCTCGACGGTGAAGAACATGCCGGGCCGCAGCTCCGGACCTTCACCGCGACGGCCGAAATGCAGCACGTTCGGGGCAGCGTGGAAGGTGCGGCCGATGCCGTGGCCGCAGAAATCGCGCACCACGCTGAACCGGTTGGCCTCCACGTAGGTCTGGATCGCGTGGCCCACATCGCCCAGCGTGGCGCCTGGCCTGATCGCCTCCACGCCCTTCATCAGCGACTGGTAGGTGACATCCATGAGGTTGCGCGCGCGGGTGGACAGCGCGCCCGCGCCGTACATGCGGCTGGTGTCGCCGTGCCACCCGTCCAGGATAACGGTGACGTCTATGTTGACGATGTCGCCTTCGGCCAGCTTCTTCTCGCCGGGGATGCCGTGGCAGACGACGTGGTTGATGCTGGTGCAGATCGATTTGGGGAAGCCGCGGTAGTTCAGCGGCGCCGGCACGGCGTTGTGGGCCAGGATGAACTCGTGGCACAGCCGGTCCAGCTCGCCGGTGGCCACGCCCGGGCGGACATGCGGGGTGATCATGTCCAGCGTGCGGGCGGCGAGCGCGCCCGCGGCGCGCATCCCGGCGAAGTCGGCTTCCCCGTGGATGATGATTCGCCGCGCCTCGCTACCGCCGTCCATGCCGCCCTCCTGGTGTCAACGCCTTGCCAAAGATGGTCTGGCGGCGGCTTTGTGGCAATGTCCGCAAGCGGGCGGTCTGTTTCCGGTCGGCCGGACGGCGGCTTGCGGCGCGCTCCGGCCGGCGCGCGGTCAGACTCCGTTTGAAAGCGTGGCCTGGCGAGTCGGCCGGCGCGTTTCGCGAGCAGCGAAGCGGAGTTGCCGCTGAGATAGCCGCCGGGGCGCGTCAAACGGACTCTCAGGTCCGGCGCTTGTCCCGCGTCGGGAAGGCGCAGCCGTGATGGCCGGGTTTCACCGTGCAGGTCGCCACGGCCAGATGGTGGCCGGCGACACCGCCGGCATGCACGCGGGCAACCGCCAGGGTCGGGCGGAGCTGGCCTGCGTGGCCGCGATGGCCGTGGCGGAACGCCGCGAAGTGCACCATCGGGCCGGCGACGGGTACGGAATCGGCTTCGGCGACCAGCGACGGGTCGCGGAACCGGCTCGGCACGTGGCGGGTGACCGGCACGCCGAGCTGTTCGAACCCGTCATCCAGCAGGCTCGCCATGTGCAGGTCCCGCTCGGTGTTGGACCGCGCGCCCATGACGACGCCGACCAGGCGGACGTCTCCGCGGAGGGCCGAGGTGACCAGGTTATGGCCCGCGGCCTGCGTGTAGCCGGTCTTCAGGCCGTCCGCACCCGGGTAGCTCTGCAGCATGTGGTCGTGATTGGGTATGGCGCGGCCGTGGAAGTAGAACACCGGTTCGCTGAAATAGTGGTAGTACTGCGGATAATCCTGCACCAGATGGTGCGCCAGCAGGGCCAGGTCATGTGCCGTGGTGGTCTGCGCCGGGTCTGGCAGGCCGCTGGCGTTGCGGAAGGTGCTGTTGGTCATGCCGAGCGCCCTGGCGCGCAGGGTCATCGCCTGGCCGAAGCGGTCTTCGTCCCCGCCCAGCAATTCACCCAGGGCGCAGGCTGCGTCGTTGGCTGATTTGGTGACGATGGCGAGTATCGCGTCGCTCACGGTGAAGTAGGTGCCGGGCAGCAGGCCCAGCTTGGACGGCTCCATGGAGGCGGCGTGGCCGGACACCGGGACGCTCTGGCCGAGCGTGACCTTGCCCGTCTTCAGCGCCTCGAACGCCATATAGAGGGTCATGAGCTTGGTCAGGCTCGCGGGGTAGCGCAGCGAGTCCGCGTTGGCGGCCTCCATCACCCGGCCTGACGCGTTGTCGATTACGATGGAGCTGTAACGGCCGGATCCGATCTGGGCCTGGGCGAACGAGGGTGCGGCCAGCGCCAGCGCCACAACCGCTGCACGCCAGGCGTTGCGGTGCCGGACGATGCAGGACGCGAGCAGGTTTCGGGTGGACGCCATATTCAGATCGATTGCCTTGCTTGCATCGGGCGCGACTGTAGCGGGCCGATTTCGTGCGTGTCCAGCAATCTAGCGCCCGCAGGCGTTAAGGCGGCGTAATGCCGGCGGGCCGCGGGAGTGCCTGAAACAACAGCCGGCAATGCCCTCTTTCTGAAAGAAGATGCAGAACTTTCGCCACCCGCCCGAATGCCAGACCTGCGTGTTCGTCCGAGAATACGCGACCGCCGCAAACGCTAGGGAAGCAAAAGTTTTTTGGTCCTTTTTTTCAAAAAAGGACTGCTTGCTTTGCGGGTGCTAAAGCTCGGGGCAGAAGGCAGGCGTCTGATGAAACCCGCCAGGGCCGACTTTTGTGCAATGCAACAAACGTGTTGACGACGCGTCACTTCTCCTCTAGGTAGCGATTGCTGCGTTGCACAACACGCACGCGCATTCCCCAAAGCGACGGTTCGCCGGTCTTCGGAATCGTCCTGATTTTTCGGAGCAGGTAGATGATCACAAAGTCAAAGGCCATCGAGGCGGCCGCGGGCGACATCAAGGCGGCTGAGACGTTTGCGCACGAGAAAGCCGTCGAGGGCCTCAAGCAGGGCGCCGCCACCGCGACGGCCGGCATGGAGCAGGCCCAGGTGCAGGTGAAGGAAGGCATGCAGCGCGTCATGAAGACCGCCGAGCAGATGACGTCCTTCAGCCAGGGCAACATGGAAGCGCTGATGAAGTCCCACCAGATCCTGGCGACCGGCTTCACCGACCTCTCCCGCCTGTTCGCCGCCAGCGCCAAGGCGAGCCTGGACGAGACGATGTCCACCTTCAAGGCGATGGCGTCGGTCAAATCCGTTAAGGAGGCTTTCGAGCTGCAGAGCGGCTTCGCCAAGGCGTCCATGGAGAAGGCGATGGCCGAGTCCGGCAAGCTGACCGAGCAGTCCATGAAGCTGGCCGAGCAGGCGTTCGCGCCGATCTCCGCCCGCGTCAACGCTGCCGTCGAGACCTTCTCGTAAGCGGCGATTGCCTGCCCAGCCTGGGCGGGATTAGGGTGCAAGGCTCGGGGGCAACCCCGGGCCTTTTGCCGTTTCAGGGTAGTGGCCTCGGCCGAGCCACCTTTCCGTGCGCCGGCCGCTGCCGGTATCCTGGCCAAATCTTCACGAGAGCCGATCTTTCTGGGATGCCGCCAGGAGGCGGCGCCAGGATGGTCCCAGACGATGAGTGACAGCGACAAGCGTGGCGGCGGCGAAGGGCCCAACACCGGCGTGGTCGTCAAGGCACGGCCGAAGACGCGCAAGCCCGCCATGTACAAGGTGCTGATGCTGAACGACGACTACACGCCGATGGAGTTCGTCGTCCACGTGCTCGAGCGGTTTTTCCAGAAGACGCGCGAGGAGGCCACGCGCATCATGCTGCACGTGCATCGCCGCGGCGTGGGCGTGTGCGGCGTGTTCACGTATGAGGTAGCGGAGACGAAGGTGACGCAGGTGATGGACCTGGCAAGGCAGAACCAGCATCCGCTGCAGTGCACGATCGAGAAGGACTGAGGCAGGCCTGCCGGAATTCCTTGTTGAGGGAATAGCGGCGCAAACGCGTGCGTCCGGCGTGGCCTGGGCGCCTTTTCAGGGCGGATGGCGGTGTTTTGGCGGCACCACGCCGCATCGCGCCGGCACCGGAAGCGAGAGGTTTCTGCGGCCTCTTTTCAAAAGAGAGGGCCTTCTTTGCCGCTCCTTCCCCAAGCCCCGATCCGTCCCCAGATAATCGAGGCCGGCATCACACACCGGTGACGATTTCTCTTCCAGGCGACCGCGAACTGCGGTCATCCTGTCATCTTCCAGGTGTAGCGGAGGCAGTGGTCCCTCCGGCATCGGGTGCTCAGGGGCGTAATATACCATGCTTTCCAGAAATCTAGAGCAGACACTCCACCGGTCCCTCTCCTTCGCCAGCGACCGCCGTCATGAATACGCCACCCTTGAGCATTTGCTGCTCGGCCTGGCCGATGACAGCGATGCCGCAACCGTGTTGCGCGCCTGCGGCGTCGATCTCGACAAGCTGCGCCAGGACCTGACCGAGTTCCTCGACAAGGACCTCTCCGGTCTGACCACGGACCGCACCACCGAGCCCAAGCCGACCGCCGGCTTCCAGCGTGTGGTGCAGCGCGCGGCCATACACGTGCAGAGCTCCGGCCGCGACGAGGTCAGTGGCGCCAACGTGCTCGTCGCCCTGTTCAGCGAGCGCGAGAGCCACGCGGTGTATTTCCTGCAGATGCAGGACATGACGCGGCTGGACGCGGTGAACTTCATCAGCCACGGCATCGCCAAGGCACCTGGCCGCGCAACTCAGCGCCCGAGCGCCAGCGGCGGCAACGGCCCCAGCGGCGGCGCGCCGGAGACACCCGAGCATGAGCGCGAGGAGAAGCCGCGCGGCCGCAGCCAGGACGCGCTGTCCACCTACTGCGTCAACCTCAACAAGAAGGCGCAGTCCGGCAAGATCGATCCGCTGATCGGCCGCGATTCCGAGGTTGAGCGCACGATCCAGATCCTCTGCCGGCGCACCAAGAACAACCCGCTTTACGTGGGCGACCCCGGGGTGGGCAAGACGGCCATCGCCGAGGGCCTGGCCAAGCGCATCGTGGAGGGCGACGTGCCGGAGGTGCTGGCCAAGAGCACGATCTTCGCGCTCGACATGGGCGCGCTGCTCGCCGGCACGCGCTACCGCGGCGACTTTGAGGAGCGGCTGAAGGCGGTGGTGACCGAGCTGGAGAACCAGCCTGGCGCGGTGCTGTTCATCGACGAGATACACACGGTGATCGGCGCCGGTGCGACGAGTGGCGGGGCGATGGACGCCTCCAACCTGCTCAAGCCGGCACTGGCCAGCGGCTCGCTGCGCTGCATCGGCAGCACCACCTACAAGGAGTTCCGCAACTACTTCGAGAAGGACCGCGCGCTGGTGCGCCGGTTCCAGAAGATCGACGTGGCCGAGCCGTCCATCGAGGACACCGTTAAGATACTCAACGGGCTGAAGACCAACTACGAGAAGCACCACAAGGTGCGCTACACGGACGAGGCGATACGCGCCGCCGTCGAGCTGTCGGCCAAGTACATCAATGACCGCAAGCTGCCAGACAAGGCGATCGACGTGATCGACGAGGTGGGCGCCAGCCGGATGCTGCTGCCGGAGGACAAGCGCCGCCGCACGGTCACGCTGAAGGACGTGGAGGAGATCGTGGCGAAGATCGCCCGCATCCCACCCAAGAGCGTCAGCGCGGACGACAAGGAGACGCTGCGCAACCTGGAGCGTGACCTGAAGTCCATGGTGTTCGGCCAGGACCGCGCGATCGACGCTCTGTCGGCGGCGATTAAGCTGAGCCGCGCCGGCCTGCGCGACGCGGAGAAGCCGATAGGCAACTACCTGTTCAGCGGTCCGACCGGCGTGGGTAAGACGGAGGTGGCGCGCCAGCTGGCCAGCACGCTCGGCATCGAACTGATACGCTTCGACATGAGCGAGTACATGGAGCGGCACAGCATCAGCCGGCTGATCGGCGCCCCGCCCGGCTACGTGGGCTTCGACCAGGGCGGCTTGCTGACCGACGCCATCGACCAGCATCCGCACGCGGTGCTGCTGCTCGACGAAATCGAAAAGGCGCACCAGGACCTCTACAACATCCTGTTGCAGGTGATGGACCACGGCAAGCTGACCGATCACAACGGCAAGACGGTCGATTTCCGCAACACCATCCTGATCATGACGACGAATGCCGGGGCCGCCGACCAGGCCAAGGAGGCGATCGGCTTCGGCAGCACGGTGCGTCAGGGCGAGGACGAGGAGGCGATCAAGCGGATGTTCACGCCGGAGTTCCGCAACCGGCTGGACGCGACCATCACCTTCGCCGGGCTGACGGAAGAGATCGTCGGGCGCGTGGTGGAGAAGTTCGTGATGCAGCTGGAAGCCCAGCTGGCGGACCGCAACGTCACCATCGAGCTGTCTTCGGCGGCCAAGGAGTGGCTGGCCGAGCGTGGCTACGACCGGCTGTATGGCGCGCGTCCGCTGGGCCGCGTGATACAGGAATACATCAAGAAGCCGCTGGCGGAAGAGCTGCTGTTCGGCAGCCTGGTGCATGGCGGGGCGGTCAAGGTGGGGCTCAAGGACAGCAAGCTGGACTTCGAGTACACCGCGGCGCCGCCACCGCCCGTGGTGGCCGGGCCAGAGGACGGTGAGGGTTCCGCGGAACGCGAGCCGGAGACGGTGGAATAGGCAGGCAAGCATTTTCTGACTTCGGCTCCGCTGTCGCGAACCTGTTCTTACAGTTCGCGACAGCCCGGACCTTGGGACGGACTGCCTGCCTTTCTTGGGGATCTACAGATGAAAGCCACCTGGAACGGCCAGGTCATCGCCGAGAGCGATGACATCGTGAAGGTCGACGGGAATGCGTATTTCCCGGCCGACTCCGTCCACAAGGACGTCCTGAAAGACAGCGCCACGCACAGTGTCTGTCCCTGGAAGGGCACGGCGTCCTATTACTCGCTCATGGTGGACGGCAAGGAGAACAAGGACGCTGCCTGGTTCTACCCGGAGCCGAAGCAAGAAGCGGCGGAGATCAAGGGCCGCGTCGCGTTCTGGAAAGGCGTGAGCGTCACGTGAGGGGGCCCACACCCGGCAGGGCGCGCCGGGTCCACTGACCGGCCGCCTGTTCACCATCGGCTACGAAGGCCTCGTCCAGCGCCAGTTGCTGGACCTTCTGTCCGCGTCAGGCGTGCAGACCGTGCTCGACGTGCGCGCCGTCCCGCTCTCGCGCAAGGCGGGCTTCTCGAAGAACGTGCTCGCCGCTTCGCTGTCCGCGGGCGGCATCGGATACGTGCTGGACAGGCGTCTCGGCACGCCGAAGGCAGGGCGGGATGCCGCGAGGAAGGGCAGGACGGCAGACATGCAGCGCATCTTCGCGGCGCACATGCTGGCACAGGATGCGCAGGCGGGATTGTCGGACGCGGTGTCGCTGGCCGGAGCGAACACGGTGTGCCTGCTCTGCTTCGAACGCGCCCCGCATGATTGTCACCGGAGCATCTTGGCGTCCCTCATCCGCCAGCGGACTGGGCAGGCTATAGTTCACCTGTGATGCCGGAGGCGGGTTGGGCTGAGTGTTTAGGCAAGCGAGAAAGGCCTTCTTTTTTGAAAAAAAGAAGCAAAAAACTTTTGATCCTTACGTAGGCTGGGCTGCCTTGCTCTGTCTGGAACACTTGCGCGTCGCACAAATGCAAGCGCAACCCGCCATTTTGCTGATGCGGGTCAAACCGACGGGGTATCAAAACATTAATGCCACCGCGAACGCCGCCGGCTCGGATGGTGCACAAGCGCAGGCGCGGTGAAAAAAGTTTTTTGCTTCTTTTTTCAAAAAAGAAGGCCTTGCTTACCTTACCGCAGGCAAGCAACGGGGCCACCCGAAGGCGGCCCCGTTCAGGTAACTCAGCGCGAGCTGAGGCGGCCGATAAGGTAGCCCAGGCCGACGGCGCCGAGCACCGCGAGCAGCGGTGTCTCGTGTATGCGGTCCGTCAGTTCCTCGGACAGGCCACGTAGCTGGTCGGCAGCTGCGCCGTAATATTCCTGCGCCTGGCCCGCGGCTTCCTTCAGCCGGCCGTCACCGGATGTCTTGCTGTCGCCGAGCAGGTCGCCGGCCGCGCCCTGTGCCTTGCCGGCGAATTCCTTGACTGTGCCTTCTACGCGGTTCTCGTCCATGTCTCTTGCTCCCCTGGGTATGGACGGAGAACAGGTTTGCCTCCTCCGAGTTTCCCGCGCGCAGGATTACGTTCGCGGCGCGGCGGCGCGCTCCAGCCTGTCGTTGATGGCGGCGCCCAGGCCCTGCGACGGGATGGCCATGACGGCGATGCCGGTGAGACCGGCCTGCTGGCCTTGGGCGTCGAGCCAGCGCAGGCCCTCGAACAAGCGGGCGGCGGCTTCGGTCAGGTCGCCGGCGGCGCTGAGGTTCCAGGTGAGCGGGGCGGGCAGGGCCGGGCCGAACGCCAGCAGGGCCTCGTGCGGCGCCACGTCCCGCGCGCCCAGCCGCACCTTCAGGCCGGGGGCGTAGTGCGACACCAGCAGGCCGGGCGAG
>CAHJWU010000048.1 GCA_903643085.1 Rhodospirillales bacterium | reverse complement strand
GTGGCGCCGCACAGCGCCGCCGTGTCGGATTACGACGCGGTCCTGGCGCACGCCGCGCCTGCCCGGATGCTCGCCGCCCTCGCCGAGGCCTCCGCCAGGCTCACCCGGGATTTCGGCACCTGGCGCATGCAATGGGGCGAGCTGAACCGCTTCCAGCGCCGCACGGACGACCTGATCCAGCCGTTCAGCGACGCGGCCCCCAGCCTGCCCGTCCCCTTCACCTCCGGCCAGTGGGGCTCGCTGGCCTCCATTAGCGGCACGCAGCCGCCCGCCCTGAAACGCCGCTACGGCACCGCCGGCAACAGCTTCGTGGCCGCCGTGGAGTTCGGGCCACGCGTGCGCGCCGTGGCGGTGACGGCCGGCGGCGAGAGCGGCGACCCCCACTCGCCGCATTTCGCCGACCAGGCGGTGGCCTACACCACGGGCGCGTTGCGGCCGGTGTATTTCTACCCGGATGAACTGGCGGGGCACACTTCGCGCACGTATCGGGTGGGAAAGTAAGGCAAGGCCTTCTTTTTTGAAAAAAAGAAGCAAAAAACTTTTGCTCCCCGCCTGCGCCGCGGCGCGCGCAAGTTCACTGAGGCGCTGGCCTGCCCTGGCGGGGACAAAACTTTTGCTTCTTTTTTTCAAAAAAGAAGGCCTTGCCTTCCTGCCCCCGCCCGCCCCAGTGAAGCCCATGCGCGTAGCCCTCCTGCAAGGACCCGAAGCACCCGGCCCGAAAGCCGCCATGCTGGCCACCCTGCGCCGCGCCGCCACACAGGCCGCGTCCGAAGGCGCGCAGCTCCTGGTCCTGCCGGAGCTCTTCCTGACCGGCTACAACATAGGCGCCGACGCCCTGCACGCCTCGGCCGAACCGGCGGACGGCCCGTCCGCCGCACAGGCCGCCGCGATCGCCCGCCAGTCGGGCGTGGCGCTGCTCTACGGCTACCCCGAGTGCGGCGCGCAGGGCCGGCTCCACAACAGCGCGCTGCTGCTCGGCCCCGCCGGTGAGACACTCGCGAACTACCGCAAGACCCACCTGTTCGGCGACATGGAGCGGCAGGTCTTCAGCCCCGGCGAAGACGCGTTCGTCCTGGCGGACGTGGCGGGCCGGCGCGTCGGCCTGCTGATCTGCTACGACGTGGAGTTCCCCGAGCTGGTGCGCGGCCTGGCGCTGCGCGGCGCCGACCTCGTCGCCGTGCCCACCGCGCTGATGACGCCGTACCACTTCGTGCCCCGCATGATGCTGCCCGTGCGTGCCTTCGAGAACCAGTTGTTCCTCGTCTACGCCAACCGCTGCGGCAGGGAGGCCGGCCTGGCCTATGTCGGCGAGAGCCGAATCGTCGCGCCGGACGGCAGCGTGCTCGCCTGCGCGGGCGCCGGCGAAGCGCTGCTGACAGCCACGCTGGACGATGCGGCGATGCGCCGGTCGCGCGCCCTCAACACGTATCTCCAGGACCGCCAGCCCACGCGGTATCGCGAGCCGGACGCACATCCATGAGCGTGCTGCATCCCGAAACGCAGGAGACCTCGCACGCCGAACGCGCCATAACCACGTTCGGCCCCGATTTCCCGTTCCCCTATGACGACTGGCTGCGCAACCCCGCCGGCCTGGGCGCGCTGCCGCCGCATCTGCACGGCTGCGAGGTGGCGGTCGTGGGCGGCGGCCTCGCCGGCGTGGTCGCCGCCTACGAACTGATGAAGCTCGGCTGCAAGCCGGTCCTCTACGAATCGGGCCGCCTCGGCGGCCGGCTGCGCAGCGAGGCGTTCGAGGGCGACAGCGGCATAATCGCCGAGCTCGGCGGCATGCGGTTCCCGAAATCCTCCGTGTGCTTCTACCATTACCTCGATCTCGTGGGCCTCGGCACGCAGCCCTTCCCGAACCCGCTCGATCCCGCCACACCCTCCACCCTGCTCGATCTGGAAGGCGACCAGGTGTACGTGGAAGGCGACGCGAACCTGCCGCCGGTGCTGCGCGAGATATCGGCTGCCTGGCGTGACGCGCTCGAAGAGCACGCCGATTTCAGCGCCGTGCAGCACGCCATACGCACGCGCGACGTGGCCACGCTCAAGCAGCTCTGGAACCGCCTGGTGCCTCTGTGGGACGAACGCACCTTCTACGATTTCGTGGCCACGTCGCGCGCTTTCCAAAGCCACCCGTTCCGCCACCGGGAGATTTTCGGCCAGGTCGGCTTCGGCACCGGCGGCTGGGACAGCGATTTTCCCAATTCCATGCTGGAAATCCTGCGCGTGGCCTTCACCAACCTGGACGAGGACCAGCGCCTGGTAGTGGGCGGCGTGGAGCAACTGCCGCGCCGGCTGTGGGCGCACGCGCCGGCGCGCTGCGTGCATTGGCCCGCCGGCACGTCGCTCAGCACGCTGCACCAGGGTTCGCCAAGACCGGGCGTGAGCAAGATCGCCCGCAACGGCGCGGACCTCGCCATCACCGACCGCTGGGGCGGCCTGAAATCCTACCCCGCCGTGCTCGTCACCTGCCAGTCCTGGCTGCTCACCACCCACATCGACACCGACGAGAGCCTGCTGTCCCACCCGCTCTGGATGGCGCTCGACCGCACCCGCTACATGCAATCGTCCAAGACGTTCGTCATGGTGGACCGGCCGTTCTGGCGCGACCGCGACCCGCAGACCGGCCGCTACGCGATGAGCATGACGCTGACCGACCGCCTGACCCGCGGCACCTATTTGTTCGACGAGGGTGAAGGCAAACCCGCCAGCATCTGCCTGTCCTATTCCTGGATGGGCGACGCGTTGAAAGTGCTTCCTTTGCCCGTCGACCAGCGGGTGTCGCTGATGCTGCGCGCGCTCGCCAAGGTCTATCCGAACGTGGACATCGCCAGCCACGTGATCGGCAACCCGATCACCGTCTCCTGGGAGTCCGACCCGAACTTCCTCGGCGCCTTCAAGGGCGCGCTGCCAGGCCACTACCGCTACAACCACCGCATGTACTGCCACTTCATGCAGGACGGCAAGCCACCCGCCGAACGCGGACTCTTCCTGGCCGGCGACGGCATCTCCTGGACTCCCGCCTGGGCGGAAGGCGCGATCACCACGGCGCTGAACGCGGTCTGGGGCATTGTCCACCACCTGGGCGGCGCCAGCGCTCCCGGAAATGCAGGACCGGGCGACGTCTTCGCGCAGATCGGCCCCATGGCCCTGCCCGACTGACGCGTGTTCCACTGGCGCGTTTCCCAGTGAGCGTACTCCACTGAGGCGCGTTCCCCCCGCAGGCGAGGCGGCCGGGTGCCCGCAAACCTGCACGCGCGCCGTAAAGCGGAAAGCAGAAGTCTTCCGCCTCCTTCCGAAAAAGCCGGCCTCGCCTGCTTTCCTCTAGCCAGCCCGGACGCCTCCGCTATAACGACCCCGCGGCGTCTCCGTAGCTCAGCAGGATAGAGCACAGGATTCCTAATCCTGGGGCCGTGGGTTCGAATCCCGCCGGGGACACCACCTTCCCACGTGCACGGGCGAGCGGCGAACCACCAGCCTGCCAGTCCGCCCAGCTCAGTAGAACAATATCGCCCCCGTGGTGAACGCGTTCGATTGCGTGTCCAGGGAACCGTGCGACTTCGATTCCTGATGCGCGTACTCGCCCACCAGCGTAACCCAGTTCGTCAGGTTGTAGTACAGCGCGCCGATCTCGGCCTCGTTGCGCCGTACCAGGTTGGGATCGATGTCACCCGCCGCGCGGAACAATGAGCTCTGGCCGTAACTGCCGACGACCTTGAACTTCGGCAGGAACTTGTAGCTGGCCTGTATGTAGCCGCCTTCGGAGTCGCGCAGGGCGCCGTCTGCGGAGATGCCGTCGAAGAACTTGCCCGTGGTGCCCACGCCTGCGCCGCGATAGATGTAGCCGGTCAGCCCCACCGGACCGAAGGTCAGCGCGGCGCCGCCCTCTCCCGCCACCGCCGTCCTGCTGGTGCTGCCGGCTATCGGCGTGCCCGCGGTGAGCGGCGTGATGCCCTGCTGGTTTTGCGTCATGAAACCTGCCCACGCATGCGCGGTGAAGTTCGGCGACTTGTAATCGTAGGTGATCTTGCCTTCGAACTCAGGAGAGCTGTGTTCGGCGGCGCTGCCCGAGAGGCCCGAAAAGTTGAATTCGTTCTCCGGCTGGAACACGCCCACATCCAGCTGGAAGCCCGCGAAGATCGGGCTGAGATAGCTGATCTGCGGCATGAAGTCGGTGTAGATGTAGCCGAAGCCGATGCGGCCGAGGGCCGTGTTGGCCGGATCGGCGTTGCCGCCGGTGGCGCCCACGCTCAGCAGCGTCGCGTCGTTGAGGATCGCGTCCGAACCGAAGATCGCGATGTCGCGGCCGAACTTGAACACGCCGACATCCTTGGTGCCCACGGTCAGGAAGGTCTTGCGGAAATCGCCGCCGGCGGTGCCCAGCGCGTTGGCCGCACCGCCGGCATTGGCGTTCAGCGCATTGGCACTCACGTTGGTGGAGTTGATGCCGGGATAGACGCCGACGGTCGCGGTGATGTCGATGCCCTCCTGCGTGGTCGCCACGCTGGCGATGAGGGCGCCAGGCAGCAGGCCGTTGCGTACGGCCGACGAGTCGAAGCCGCTCGCGTCGGACAGACCGCCCGCGAGAGCGGGGGAATTGGCATGGTTCGCACTGGAGAAAGTGTAGAAGCCGTTGATGATGCCTGAGAAGTTCAGGTCCACCTCGCCCACGCGCATGGTGATCCCGCCACCCGGCTTGTAGGGCTGCACGTGCACGATGTCCGGGCTGGTCTGGATCTCCTGTTCCATCGCCTCCATCTTGTGCATAGAGGCCTGTGCCGCGGCAGCACTGGTGGCGGCCGCCAGGGCCGCATCGTTGGCCCGGGTCACGGCCGCCTGGTCCGGCTCCGGCGACGCGTACGTGGCCGTCCCGCGGCGCCCGCGCGGCACGGCCCTGGCGCCGTGCTGATGCCTGTGCAGCAGGGTGGTGTATTCGCTCTGCGACAGGCTGCCGCGCGCATGCAGGATTTCGAGCAGGTCGGTGTAGTCGTCCGCGCGCGCGGACGCCGCCAGAGCAACGATCGAGGCAGATGCAAACAAGCCGAGCGTGCTGAGTCTCATGTGCGTTCCCCCATGCAGATGGCGCTTTTGCAGTGCGCCTTTTCCCGGTGTCCGGGCGTGACCGGATGATGGTTCCTACTGCCAGAGTTTACAAAACATGTATTGGTTGCAATGATTGTTTTTCGAAAAATGCAGGAAGGTGTAACTGTGTTGCTACAACCTTCCGCGCATCGCGCGCCGACAATCCTGCTTTACGTCAGGCGCGGCACACTCCGCATGACCGGCGGAAATGACAGGCCGGGACATGCAGCATACCCCGGCCTGCAAGCTCAGAAGAAGCCCATCGCTTTGGGCGAGTAGCTGACAAGCATGTTCTTCGTCTGCTGGTAGTGGTCCAGCATCATGCGGTGGTTTTCCCGGCCGATGCCGGACTGCTTGTAGCCGCCGAACGCCGCGTGCGCCGGATAGACGTGGTAGCAGTTCGTCCACACGCGGCCGGCCTGTATGCCGCGACCGAAGCGATAGGCGCGGCTGGTGTCGCGCGTCCACACGCCGGCGCCCAGGCCGTACAGCGTGTCGTTGGCGATGCGCATCGCATCCTCGTCGTCCTTGAACTTCGTTACCGACAACACCGGCCCGAAGATTTCCTCCTGGAAGATGCGCATCCTGTTGTGGCCCTCGAACACCGTGGGCTGCACGTAGAACCCGCCCTCGAGATCGCCGCCCAGCTCCGCCCGCGCGCCGCCGGTCAGCACCTTCGCACCTTCCTGCCTGCCGATGTCGAAATAGGACAGTATCTTCTCGAGCTGGTCGTTCGAGGCCTGCGCGCCCATCATCGTGCCCGAATCGAGCGGGTTGCCCAGCCTTATCTTCTCGACGCGCCGTATCCCGGCCTCGACGAAGCGGTCGTAGATGCTCTCATGCACCAGCGCGCGGCTCGGGCAGGTACACACCTCGCCCTGGTTCAGCGCGAACATCGTGAAGCCCTCGAGGCATTTGTCGAAGAAATCATCCTCCTCGTTGGCCACGTCCGCGAAGAAGATGTTCGGCGACTTGCCGCCCAGCTCCAGCGTCACGGGGATGATGTTCTCCGACGCGTACTGCATGATCAGCCGGCCGGTCGTCGTCTCGCCGGTGAAGGCGATCTTCGCGATACGCTTGTTCTGCGCCAGCGGCTTGCCGGCCTCCACGCCGAAACCGTTCACCACGTTGATCACGCCGGGCGGCACGATGTCGGCCAGGATGTCCATCAGCACCATGATCGCCATCGGCGTCTGCTCGGCCGGCTTCAGCACCACGCAATTGCCCGCTGCCAGCGCCGGCGCCAGCTTCCAGATCGCCATCAGCAGCGGGAAATTCCACGGAATGATCTGGCCCACCACGCCAAGCGGCTCGTGGAAGTGATACGCGACCGTGTCGTGGTCTATCTCGCTTATGCCGCCTTCCTGCGCGCGTATGCAGCCGGCGAAATAGCGGAAATGGTCGATGCCGAGCGGCAGGTCGGCTGCCGTCGTCTCGCGTATCGGCTTGCCATTGTCGATCGTCTCGATCATCGCCAGAAGGTCGAGCTTCTCCTCCATCTTGTCGGCGATGCGCAGCAGCACGCGTGACCGCTCGCTGACCGAACTGCGGCCCCACGCCTCGCGCGCGGCATGCGCCGCGTCCAGCGCAAGCTCGATGTCCTCGGCGCTGGAGCGGGCGACCTTGCAGACGATCTGGCCGTTGATCGGCGAGATGTTGTCGAAATAACGGCCCTGCACCGGCGCCACCCACTTGCCGCCGATGAAGTTGTCGTATTGCGGACGTATGGCGATGTGCTGGGCCACGTCCTGGAGTATTTTGGCTACCATCTTTCGTCTCCTTTGTTCGGGACTGCTGCGGCAGAAAGCAAGCAAGGCCTTCTTTTTTGAAAAAAAGAAGCAAAAAACTTTTATCCTGTTCGCCTTCGACGCAGTCCGTGTCTGGTTGATCTACGCGCGCGTTGTCGCAGGCGTGGGAAGCAAAAGTTTTTTGCTTCTTTTTTTCAAAAAAGAAGGCCTTGCTTCCTCGCCTTCAGCTCCCCCCATGCCAGCGCAGCTTCACGGTCGAGCCGGTCGCCTGGTCGAAATTCAGCATCGCGTCTCCCGCGGGATACCCGTTCTGCTGCAGCAGGTAGGCCATAATGTTGACGTAGTCGGCGTTCTCGAGGCTGCCCGGCGCCGTCGCCGGCATCTGCTGGGACACCATCGTGAACACCTCGCCCACCGTGTAGTCGGCTTTCTCGCTGGCCCAGTTCGGCCCCTTCAGCGAAGGGCCGGAGCGGCCCTCCAGATGCGCGCCATGGCACATCGCGCAGTTGCCGATGAACTTGCCCAGGCCGATCGCCGCCTGCGCCTTGGTGTACAGCGCCGGCGCCGCCCCGCCAGGCGAAGGCTGGTTCGTCATCGCGATCTTCGTCGCGTTGGACAGCCTGGCCGCCGGCGCCGCCGCAGGCAGATAGAGCGCCACCAGATCGTAGCGTGCATGCGGCTCGTCCAGCGGATAGGTCGCAAGCTTAACTGCGCCCGGCGTGCGCTCGTATTGCTCCACGGTCGGCTGCCAGATCATCGCCGCCTTCGCCTGGCCCTTGGCGATGCTCTGCATGGTGTCGGCATCGCTGTCGTGTATGTCGGGCACAACATTGGGGTTGGCGGCAAAATACAGCGCGGGCGCGGTCTGGCCGGTGATGGCCACCTCCGTGCCGGCCGGCAGTTCGGCCAGGCTGCGCGCCACGGTGCCGGGCGCGTCCACGAGTACGAAGCCGGTCTGCGCGTAAGGCTTGGTCGTCAGCAGCCCGGGCGGCGCCTCGCCGCCGCTGGTGTCGATCGGATAGCCCATGACCAGGTCGCACCGGCTGGTCAGCAACTGGGTGAACTTCTTCAGGGCGAAGCCGTCCTGCCCGCCGCCGCTCCCGTCGAACGGCGCCACCACCAGCGTCAACCCGGCCTGCGTGGCCACGCGCTCGGCCACGCTCCTGTCGCGCGCCACCGCGGCGCTCGAACTGTCCACGCACACACGCAGATCGGCCGCCCGCGCCGCCGGCACGCCCGCCAGCAGCACGCCACAAGCAAACGCGCTCCAGCCAAACGCGCCCAAGGCGGGGTGCCAGGCACCCCGCCGTCGCCTGACGTCCTTACGCATCGACGCTCCGATCAAAGCCCGAACACGTAGAGGTGCCCGCCGAGCGGTATCGCGCTCACCGCCGGGTCCTTCGCCATGTCGCCGCCCCAGATCGGCGTCGCACCGCCCCAGCCTGCCCACACGCCCACGTACTGCTTGTCGCCCACCTTCCACGTGGAGGGCACGCCGATCACGCCGCTGCTCATCTGCGGACTCTTCCACTTCACCGCGCCGGTCTTGGCGTCGAACGCATACAGGTAGCCGTCGGCCGAGCCGGAGAACACCAGCCCGCCGGCGGTCGCCAGCATGCCGTCGTTCCACGGCAGCTTGCTGCCGAAGCGCCAGGCCTGTTTGCCCGTATTGAGGTCGATCGCCTGCACCGAACCCCACTCGTTCGGGAACGCCGGGTCGCGCTTGACCACGAAGCTCTCGTCGAGGAACGGCAGCCCCGCCTTGTAGGCGCCGCCCACCACGCCCTTGATGGTCATGCAAGTGTGCATGGTCGGCACGTAGGCCATGTGGGTCTGCGGATCCACGGCGATCGGCCACCAGTTCTTGCCGCCCAGGAAGCTCGGGCAGGTGAACACCTGCTTGCCCACGGCGGGCCGCAGGCTGTCGTCGGTCACCATCTGGCCGTCCTTGACGCCGCTCACGCTCGTCGCGGTGGTGAATTTCTGCGCGTAGATCAGCTTACCGGTGTCGCGGTTGATCGCGTAGAACCAGCCGTTGCGGCTGGCGGAGACCAGCGCCTTCTGCGACACGCCGTTATAGGTGATGTCGGTCATGACGGTCTCGTTCGTGCCGTCGTAATCCCAGGTGTCGTGCGGCGTGTACTGGTAGTGCCACTTGATCGCGCCGGAGGCGGGGTTCATCGCGATCACGCTGTCCGTGTAGAGGTTCGTGCCGGGGCGCAGCGTGGCCAGCCACGGGCCGGGATTGCCCACGCCCCAGAACAGCGTGTCGCTCTCCGGATCATACGTGCCGGTCAGCCAGGCGCCGCCGCCGCCCGTCTTGTAGGCGCCCTTCGGCCAGGTGTTGCCGCCCGCCTCGGTGGGCGAGGGAACCGTGTAGCGCTGCCAGAGCTGGGTGCCGTTCGCGGCATCCAGCGCCACCACGGAGCCGCGCGCGCCGTATTCGCCGCCAGACAGGCCGACGATCACGCGGCCCTTGACCACCAGCGGCGCCAGCGTCATCGCCGCCCCCATATCGGCCGGTGCGAGCTGCTTCTTCCAGGCCACCGCGCCCGTCCTGGCGCTGAGCGCCACCACGTAGTTGTCCAGCGTGGCCAGGTAGACGCGGTCCCCGTACAGCGCCACGCCGCGGTTGACCACGTCGCAACAGACCGTCTTGAGGCCCGCGCCGCTCAGATCGTGCTTGTAGGTCCACAGCGGCTTGCCCGTGCTGGCCTGGAACGCATGCACCTCGTCTTTCGGCGTGGTGACGAACATGGTGTCGCCGTTGATCATCGGCGCCGATTCGTGGCCCTGCTCGAAGCTGCTCTTGAAG
Organism: Rhodospirillales bacterium; assembly: GCA_903643085.1. Classification (GTDB taxonomy): domain Bacteria; phylum Pseudomonadota; class Alphaproteobacteria; order Acetobacterales; family Acetobacteraceae; genus BOG-908. The sequence continues at coordinate 5,068 of CAHJWU010000048.1, read as the reverse complement.
TCCCACACGGGCTTGAGCGAAGCGACGTTAGCGGTGGTGAGCCTGGCCAGCTCGGAATAGCCGTCGCTGCTGTAATCGTGCCTGTACATCAGCCAGCCCGGGTCGGAGGCCGCGGCGGCCAGCCGCGCGTCGGTGACCGGCGGGTAGGCGGGCGCGTTGGCCTGTGTCTCGGCGATGACGCGGGCCGCGGGCAGAGCGAGCACCGCCGCGCCAAGCATCAGGCCGATGCGCCGCGCGGACTTATGACGGGAAAGCAGGCGTTGCAGGATCGTCAAGGAAGTCCTCCATAGATGTCGGAACTGGCGGGTGTCGGGCTGGCGGCTTGCCGCGGCTTCCTTCTGGGAGCGCGGCCCGGCCTGTCTCGGATATCAGGGCGCGCGCTTTCGGCGGTCCGCGCAATGCCCTCGCGGCGCTGCCCGGCGCAATGTGTCGCACTCCTGCGACAGCCCGCGATCACGGCGGTCCCCAGACGCCGCGCCGATACGGCCGGCCCGTAAGATTCTTCCTGACTTGCGGCGGGGTTGCGTATAGCCTCGTCAGCCACAGGCCGGCGCAGATCGGCGAGAAGACGTCCGGAGGAGACCGTGCACCACGCAGACCGCATACGTGCCGTCGCCAGCGACCCGTCCGCCTGCGCGCGCTCGGCGCTCTTCGCGTCCTGGGCGCGCTCGCTCTCGCGCTACAAGCTGGATCCGCTGCAGCCCGGCCCGCCGCGGCAGCTCAGCGAACGCGAATTGCGGGACGCCAGGTCGGTCGTCGAGCCGGTGCTCTCCGCCGGCGCCGCCACGCTGGACCGGCTGTACGCGGCGGTCGGCGGCGGCGGCTGCTGCGTGCTGTTCACGGACCGCAACGGCGTGCCGGTGGACCGGCGCAGCGCCTGCGGAGACGCCGACCAGTTCCATGACTGGGGCCTGCAGATGGGCGCGATCTGGAGCGAGGAGAGCGAAGGCACCAACGGCATAGGAACCTGCCTCGCCGAAGCCCGCCCGCTGACCATACACCGCGACCAGCATTTCTACGCCCGCAACATCGGCCTGACCTGCGCGGTGGCGCCGGTCTATGACCACCGCGGCCAGCTCGCCGCAGCACTGGACGTCTCCTCCTGCCGCGACGACCTCACCGAGGACGTGGTCCGCCTGATCAGCTCGGCCGTGCTGGAGGCGGCGCGCAAGATAGAGGCCCGCCACTTCACCCGCGCCTTCCCCGGCGCCCGCATCGTGCTCATCACCGACACCGATTGCAGCAACGGCGCGCTCCTCGCCATCGGCGACGACGACCTCGTCGTGGGCGCCACCCACGCCGCGCGCCACGCCTGCGGCCTCACCGACGCGATGATCGGACGCGGCATCCCGGCCCAGTCCGTCCTGGCGCCGCAGCAGGAAGAACACGAAGATCTCGAACGCGCCGAACGCGGCGTCCTGCAACGCGCCCTCGCCCGCTGCGGCGGCAACGTCTCCGCCGCCGCGAAAACGCTCGGCATCAGCCGCGCGACGCTGCACCGCAAGCTGCATCGCACGAAGATCACACGGCCGGTGTAGGCGAGGGGGGCAGGCGAAGCGGGAAGCAAGGCCTTCTTTTTCGAGAAAAAGAAGCAAAAAGCTTTCATCCGCGCTGTCGCGGAACGTCGAAACGTACGTCTCCCCGACTCGCGCCGACAGAGACGGCGTTCTGGCCGTTCCACCGAATTGCCGCTCGACCAAGCACAGGTGTCTCTGGAACAAGCCGAGACGCCGGCAGCAGCAAGGATCAAAAGTTTTTTGCTTCTTTTTTGCAAAAAAGAAGGCCTTGCCTGCTTCGCACATTTCTCATCCCCGCAAACGTCCAGCCGCGTCGCTGCTGCCGCAGACACGCGGACCGTGCAAACACGGGCTGGCATCGCAAACCATCCGCGTCCCGCGCGTCAGATAACAATTCGCCAAAACTGGTCGAAGCCCGGCGAAACCACCGCGCCCGCACCACGCATCACAGCTTCACAAGCATCGCCTGCGAGCTCGGCAGCTCGATCACCCGTTCCCGCCGCTCCGTCAGGAACTCGTCGAACGCCGCGCGCACGCCGTCGAGATACGAGTAATCATGCGTGACGATGATGCCGCCCGGCAGCATGCGCGGATAGAAGAACCGCAGGCAGGCAAGCGTGCCCGCCCGCAGATCCACGTCCAGGTGCACCAGGGAGAACCGCGTCTCGGCCACCGGGTCCGCCGTCTCGGGAAACAGCCCGGGGTAGAATTGCACGTCCGGCCGGTCCGCCAGGTAGGCCCGCACACCGGCGAGCGAAGCCGCGTAATGCCCGGTACGCATGCGGTCGTGCTCGTGCTGCTCCGGTTCCGGCAACCCGCAGAACGTGTCGAACAGATGCAGGGGCGCGCCGCCGCTGGCCAGGCTGATCATCCGCGCCGAGCAGCCCTGGTAGACGCCGACCTCGGCCATCTCGCCGCCCAGCGCAGCCTGGGCCTGCGCCAGCGAATACAGGGTGAACGCCTCGTTGCCGCTGAGCAGCGACTCCCGGCCGCGCCGGGCGCGCCGGATGTTGGCCAGCATGTCCGGCCGCTTGTGGCCGGCCAGGAACGCCAGTTCCAGCCGCGCCAGCAACCCGATCGAGAGGGAGCGCACGGCCCTGCTGCCGGCGATGAGCCGGTGCAGCCTGGCGCTGTTGAACCGGCTGCCGGCCGGTGTCGCTTGGGTCAGCTGACAGACAGGAGTGTCGGCGATGGCGGTGTGTCCTCGAGGCGCCTGGGCGCCGGGATGCCGCCTTGCCGAGTGCAACATGGCACGGGTCCGCCTGGTTCAGTCCGGCCGGGAAAAAACCCGCGTCGCGCCAGGCGGGCCGGCAGCCTCTCCGCCCGCCAGGCCCGCCCGCCGGCCAGGCAGGGCAGCCCGCACCCGGCGCGTTCCGATTGCAGGACAGCACCGGCCGTGTGATAGTGTCACCGGCTGACATACGCCGTAGTCACGTAAACTTCACTGACGCGGCACGGCGCGCGTCCTATTTGCTGCGCCGCATTCCAGCCCGCCGCGCGGCTGGATGGCCTGATACGTGACGGTGAGGCTCATGAACGCCTTTTCTGCCCAAGCGCCGCACCCGCCAGGCGCCGCCCCCACCAGCTACCGTTCGGTTTTCATCTCGGACACCCATATGGGCACCCGGGGCTGCAAGGCGGATTTCCTCGCCGGTTTTCTCGCCTCGTTCTCCACCGAGAACCTCTTCCTGGTCGGCGACATCGTCGACGGCTGGCGCCTGCGCAAATCCTGGTACTGGGACGAGATGCATGACGAGGTCGTCCGCCTGATCCTGCGCCATGCCAGCCACGGCGCCCAGGTGCTCTACATTCCCGGCAACCACGACGAGATGTTCCGCGCCTGGCTGCCGCTGCGCCTGGAGATCGGCGGCGTGCGCCTGGTTGCCGACGCCGAGCACGTCACCGCGGACGGAAGCCGCCTGCTGGTCATCCACGGCGACCAGTTCGACAGCGTGGTGCGCTACGCCAAGACCCTCGCCTTCCTGGGCGACTGGGCCTACACCGCAGCGCTGACCGTCAACCGCTGGTTCAACGAAGTGCGCCGCGTGCTGGGCTACCCCTACTGGTCGCTGTCGCAATGGGCCAAGCGCCAGGTCAAGGGCGCGGTGAAAGCCATCGACCGCTTCGAGGCCGCGCTGGCCAACGAGGCCCGCCGCCGCCACCTGGACGGCGTGGTCTGCGGCCACATACACCACGCCGAGATGCGCAGGATCGACGGTGTGCTCTACCTCAACACCGGCGACTGGGTGGAGAGCTGCACCGCCCTGGTCGAGCACCATGACGGCCGCCTCGAGCTGCTCGACTGGGTCGCCCTGAACAAGCTCTCCTTCTTCACGCCCCGCCGCGTGACGGTGTCCGAACCTGCCTGACATCGCCGCCGCACCGCCGCCACCGATCCCCGGCCTGGACCCCGCAGCCGACCTCCCGCCGAACTCCCGCGTGCTCATCGTGTCGGACGCCTGGCGCCCGCAGGTCAACGGCGTCGTCCGCACCCTGGCCACGCTGGTCGCCGAACTGGCAGCGCTCGGCATAGTCGCCGAGGTGATCGGCCCGGACCGCTTCCGCACGCTGCCCTGCCCCACCTACCCGGACATACGCCTCTCCGTCCTGCCGCGCCGCAGGCTTGCCCGCATGATGGCCGCCTTCGCGCCGGACGCGCTGCACATCGCAACCGAAGGCCCGCTCGGCATCGCCGCCCGCCGCATCGCGCGCCGCCGCGGCTGGACCTTCACCACCGCCTTCCACACCCGCTTTCCCGAATACCTGCGCGCCCGCACCCGCGTCCCCACCCGCCTGTCGTACGCCTGGCTGCGCCGCTTCCATGCCGCCGGCCACGGCCTGATGGTGGCCACCGAAAGCCTGCGCCAGGAACTCGCCGCCCGCGGCTTCCAGGACCTGCGCGCCTGGTCGCGCGGCGTGGACCTGGCCCTGTTCCAGCCCGAGCCGCAGGACTCCTATCCAGGCCTGCCCCGCCCGGTCTGCCTCTATGTCGGCCGCGTCGCCGTCGAGAAGAACATCGCCGCCTTCCTCGCCCTGGACCTGCCAGGCTCCAAGGTCGTCGTCGGCGAAGGCCCGCAGCTCGCCGCCCTCATGCGGCACTACCCAACCGTCCACTTCGCCGGCCTGAAACACGGCGAGGCGCTGAGCCGCGCCTATGCCGGCGCCGACGTCATGGTGTTCCCCTCGCGCACCGACACGTTCGGCCTGGTCATGCTGGAAAGCCTCGCCTGCGGCACCCCGGTCGCCGCCTTCCCGGTCACCGGCCCGAAAGACGTCCTGGCCGGCGGCGGCGACGCCATCGGCGCCGTGGACACCGACCTGCGTGCCGCCGTCCTGCGCGCGCTGGCGAACGGCGACCGCATCGCCTGCCGCGCCTTTGCCGAGACGTTCTCCTGGCGGGCCTGCGCGGAACGCTTCGTCACCAACCTGGTGCCGATACGGCAAGGGCTGGACATCACCATGCTGCCGGCCCTCGGCTAAGACGGCCCGCGACAGCGCAGACAAAAGCTTTTTGCTTCTTTTTCTCGAAAAAGAAGACCTTGCTTGCTATT
>CAHJWU010000047.1 GCA_903643085.1 Rhodospirillales bacterium | reverse complement strand
GCGGCCGGCCACGCTGTCCGGCGGCGAGCGCCAGCGCACCGCCATCGGCCGCGCCCTGCTCAGGCAGCCGCGCCTGCTGCTGATGGACGAACCGCTATCCGCCCTGGACCAGCCGCGCCGCGATGAGATCCTGCCCTATCTGGCCCGGCTCCGCGGCGCCTTCGACCTGCCCATCATCTATGCCAGCCATTCCCTGGACGAGGTGATGCGCCTGGCGGACACGCTGGTGCTGCTGGACGGCGGCCGCGTGCTGTCCGCCGGGCCGCTGGGCGAAGTGGCGACGGACGTGCATTTGCCGATTGCGGCCCGGGATGGCGCGGGTGGCGTCCTGCGCGGCCGGATCGCGTTGCATGTGCCGGAGCGCCGTCTGAGCGCCGTCGCCTGCGGTGCTGACCTGCTTTGGGTGCCTATGGTGGACGCCGCTTTGGGCACGCCAGTGCGCCTGCTGATCCCGGCGCGCGAAGTGGTTCTGGCGCTCGATGTGCCGCGCATGATCAGCGTCAACAACATCATCCCCGCCACCATCCTGGACATCGCATCCGACGAGCCGGCCCATGCGGCACTCGTCAGCCTGGCGCTCGGTGGCGGCCAGCTCCTCGCCCGCGTTACGCTGGACGCTGCCAGCCGGCTCGGCCTGCAGCCCGGCCGCAACGTGCTGGCATTGATCAAGGCGATGTCGCTAGACTTGCTGCAAGAGTAGACAGAGGCGACACGACCATGAACCAGATGACGGATGTGGCCACCGAACAGACGATCCGCCGTGATCTCGCCGCCGCCTACCGCCTGGTGGCGCTGCACGGCTGGGACGATCTGATCTTCACCCACATCTCCGCCCGCATTCCCGGGCCCGAGCACCACTTCCTGATCAATCCTTACGGTTATACGTTCGACGAGATCACCGCCAGCAGCCTGGTGCGCGTGGGCATGGACGGCCAGGTGATCGGGCAGTCCGAATACAGCGTGAACCCCGCCGGCTTCACCATTCATTCCGCGGTGCACGAGGTGCGCGAGGATGCCGGCTGCGTCATGCACGTGCACACGCCGGACGGCACCGCCGTCTCCTCGTCACGCGAAGGCCTCAAGCCGCTGAACCAGACGGCGCAGCTGGTCACCGGCGACCTCGCCTATCACGACTACGAAGGCGTGGCCCTGGATCACGATGAACGCCCGCGCCTGCAAAAGGACCTCGGCACCAAGAACCTGATGATCCTGCGCAATCACGGCACGCTTACCGTGGGTCGCACGCCGGCGGAGGCGTTCATCCGCATGTACTATCTTGAGCGCGCGTGCACGATGCAGGTGCGTACGCGAATGTTGGGAACCGACGATTACCCGACGCATCCCGAGGTGATCGACAGCAACGAGAAGATGGGCGCGGCTGGCGGCTTTGCTGCTCTGGCAAACAAGCTGCTGTGGCCGGCGATGTTGCGCAAGCTGGACCGTTTGGATCCGGGGTATCGGAATTAGGAAGAAAGCAGGGCCTTCCTTCTTGAAAGAAGCAAACAACCTTTCCTCCCTGTCGGGCGCCTGTGCCGGCATCTGACAAACGTATCGACTGTTCAGTAAGGCCAGGGGCGCTGCACCCGGACCCCGCTAAGAACCAGTCCTTAGAACCTATCTACAGCTTTTCTAAACAGATGGGCGTCTGAGGCCTCAAGGCCCCTTCACGCGATTGCGTGCTTCGCACGACGGGGTTTGGGGCAGAGCCCCATGCTTGCGGACATTTTAGTTTTCTGCCCACCGGCATCAAGCTTGCGCTGTTGGACGAACCACTATCTCACCGACATCCACATCTTCCGGCTGTTCTACGGCGAACGCGATAGCGCGTGCTACCGCGGCAGGCGGTATGGCCATCTTGGTCATCGTTTCTGAAGTCTGGGCCTTCGTCTTCGGATCGGTCATCGACTCAGGCAAATCCGTCCGCACGAAGCCGGGCGAGATTACCGTCACGCGAAGCTTTTCGCCCGCTTCCTGCCGAAGCCCCTCGCTTATGGCGCGCACAGCGAATTTCGTCGCGGAATACACCGACAAGGACGGCCTGACCATAAAGCCCGCCGTGGAGGCGACGTTTACAAAATGTCCTGTTCCCTGGCGACGGAACACGGGCAACGCGGCGGCAATGCCGTAGAGCACGCCTTTGACATTGACGTCTATCATCGCGTCCCAGTCATCCACGCGCAGATCATCCAACAGCGAGACCGGCGCCACGCCGGCGTTGCTGATCAACACGTCCAGCGTGCCGAACCGTTCGCAGGCCAACGCCACCAGGGCGGAGAGGTCGTTTCTTTGTGTCACATCGGTGCGCATGCACACCGCTTCGGAGCCGGTGCGAGACAATCGCTCCACGAGGCTTTGCAGCCGGTCGAGCCGCCGCGCGCCAAGCACCAGCCGCGCGCCGCGTTCGGCAAGCAGGATCGCCGTGGCTTCGCCGATCCCGCTGCTGGCACCGGTAATCGCAACGATCTTGCCGCTGAGATCAGACATCGGTCACTCCGGACGCAGACAATCGCCCGGCCTGATGCTCATCCAGTAAGCATCTAACGGGAGCAAGATCGTCTGCTACTTATTCAGAAAAGAGCCCTGTCTGTCTCCTACAACAAATCCTCGACCAGTATCGGAGTCTTGCGCACCCGAGTACCCGTGGCGTGGTACACCGCGTTGGCGATAGCCGCGTTCATGCCGACGATGCCGATCTCGCCCACCGCTTTGGCGCCGATCGGGTTCACCACCAGGTCGTCCTCGTGGATCGTCTCGACCACAACCTCGCCGATATCCGCGTTGGTCGAGATGTGATACCCGGCCAGATCCGTGTTGGCGAAGCGCGCACGTGGCCGGTCCACCTGGCTCTCCTCCAGCAGCGCGAAGCTCGCGCCCCACACCATGCCGCCGGCCAGGTTGCTGCGCGCAGTGCGCGGGTTGATGATCCGGCCGCAGGCGAACACGCCCACCATGCGTGCCACGCGCACGGTGCGCAGCAGCGGATCGACATGCACTTCGGCAAACTGTGCACCGAACGAGTAGCTCGCATGTTTCTCCGTGGTGGGTCCGGCGAACGCCATGCCGCCTGCCAGGCCCGCGCGCATCTGGTCGTCGCTGAGCGCGTCGGGCTTCCAGTCCGCCGTCTCCTCGATCACGCCGCCCGTCACCGCGCCCACAACTTCGGCCACCGGGCGGCCGTGCCCGTCCGGCCCGATCACCTGGCCACCGGCCAGGCTCCAGCCGGCGGGGTTGCCGTCGCCGGCTGCTGCCAGCAGACGATCCCGTACCGCCAACGCCGCCATGTGCACGGCGGCACCGGAAGAGCCGGTGGTGATGGAGCCGCCAGCCACCGGGCCGGACGGCAAGGTGCTGTCGCCGAGATGCACCCGCACCAGTTCGTCGGGCACGCCGAGCACGTCGGCCGCCACCTGGCCGAGCACTGTATAGGCGCCGGTGCCCAGGTCATGCGCGCCGCAATAGACCACGCAGGTGCCGTCAGCCGACAGCCGCACCCGCGCCGAGGACGGGGCCATGGCAGACGGATACGTGGCCGTGGCGCAACCCATGCCGATCAGCAAGCCATCCGGCGTTGTCATCGAGCCCACTTCCGGGTTCCGCTTGGACCAGCCAAACAGCTCCGCGCCACGGCGGAAGCACGGCACCAGCGAGCGGCTGCTCCAGGCCAAACCTTTGACCGGATCGCGCTCCGGCTCGTTTCGCACACGCAGTTCGACAGGGTCCATGCCAAGCTTGATCGCCAGCTCATCGACGGCGCTCTCGAAGCCGAAAAACCCTGGCGCCTCCGCAGGCGCGCGCTGGAAGCCCGGCGTGTTCACGTCCGTGGCGATCGTGGCCTGGCGCGTCCTGATGTTCGGCGACGCATACATACGCGCCGTAACCTCGGTGGCGGGGAACGCCACGTGGTCGATCACCGCGCTCTGGCCCACTTCGTCGTGCAGCACGGCAGTCAACGTTCCGTCCTTCTTGGCGCCCAGGCGTACGCGGCTGCGCGTGGCGGGGCGGAAACTGCCCACGGTGAACATCGCCTCGCGCGGCACAACCAGCTTCACCGGCCGGCCCAGCCGTCGCGCCGCCATCGCCACCAGAACGGTGTGGGCAAGCAGCGTCGCCTTGCTGCCGAAGCCGCCGCCTATGTAGGGCGACTCGATGTGCACATCCTCCATCGGGATGCCGAAGATTTCGGCCAAAGCGGCCTGCTTGCCCTTCACCCATTGGCTGGGCGTGTTCACCAGCAGCTTGCCGTCCCGCCACGCGCACGTCGCCGCATACAGTTCGATCGGGTTGTGATGTTGCGCTGGCGTCAGGTAGGTGGCGTCCACCGACACGTCTGCCGCGGCAAAGGCGGCCAGCGCGTCGCCCACGTCGATAGCCTTTTTCTCCATCGGCTCCTCTTCGTGGCCGGGATCGTCCATCGCGGCGGAGGCGTGCTCGGTCGCGTATTCCACCGCCACAAGGCCGGCCGCCTGCTCGGCCGCCTCCTGCGTGTCGGCGATCAGCAGGCAGACGATCTGGCCAGCGTAATGCACCTCATCCGAGGTCAGAGGCATGAAGGAGGACTGCATGTGCCCGCCCTTCATCGCGAACGTCTCCTTGCCGAGTCCCTCGTTCAGGCTGTGATGCGTCAGCACCATCTGCACGCCGGGCACCGCCTCGGCCGCCATGGTGTCGATCGCGGTGATACGCCCGCGCGCCACCTTGCTGGTGACCAGCGCCGCATATGCGGTGCCGGCATGCGGGAAGTCGGCCGCGTACTGCGCGGCGCCGCTCGCCTTTGCCGCCGCGTCGCGCCGGACGACAGGGATACCGATGCTACCGTCCATGGCTCAAATCCTCTTGGCTGCGGTCAATGCCGCGCGGGCCACCACGCGGCGGCCCAGTTCAATCTTGAAGGCGTTCTGCCGGCGCGGCTTGGCACCCTTGAACGCCGCCTCGCCTGCCTCCAGCGACACCGCCTCGCTCAGCCGGCGGCCGGTCAACGCGGCTTCGGCCTCCGGCGAACGCCACGGCTTGCTCGCCACACCACCCAGGGACACGCGCGCCGATGTCACCATGTCGCCCTCCATCTCCAGCGCCACCGCGGCGGAGACCAGCGCGTAGGCGTAGCTCTGCCTGTCGCGCACCTTGAGATAGGTGGACGCGCGGCCCGCAGGCGTTGCCCGCACGGTGATCGCGGTCACGATCTCGCCGGGGCGCAGCACCGTCTCTGCCGCCGGGTCCTCGCCGTAAGGCAGGTGGAACTCGCTGAACTTCACGGTGCGCAGGCCGGCCGCAGAGCGCAGCTCCACCGCCGTGTCGAACGCGGCAAGTGCGGTGCCCCAATCGCCGGGGTAGTTCGCCAGGCAGCTTTCGGACGTGCCGAACAGCGCCATCTCCCTGTCCTCGCCATCCACTGCGGAGCAGCCCGAACCGGGCACGCGCTTGTTGCAGTCGGACACGCCGTTGCGGAAATACGGGCAGCGCGTGCGCTGCAGGATGTTGCCGCCCAGCGTGGCGGCGTTGCGCAGCTGCTGGGAGGCGGCGAGCTGAAGGCTCTCCACCAGCGCGGGATACGCGCGTTGCAGCGTCTCGTTTTCGGCCACGTCCGCCATCCGCGCCAGCGCGCCGAAGCGCAGCACCGGGCCGTCCGTCTGCACGTCCGCCAGTCCAGGTAGATGGCTGATGTCCAACAGCCGCGTCGGCCAGGCCAGGCCGCCACGCATCAGATCGACCATCGTGGTTCCGCCCGCCAGCACGGACGTGCCGGGTTCGGAGGCGGCGTGCAGCGCTTCGTCCAGGCTGGCCGGACGCAGATAGGTGAATGGCTGCATGGCTCAGGCCGCCGCCACGTGGCGCACGGCGGCATCTTCCGCGACGCGCCGCACGGCGGCGACTATGTTCGGATACGCGCCGCAGCGGCAGAGATTGCCGGACATGTATTCGCGTATCTCGCTATCCGACCGCGCATGCCCTTCGGCCACGCAGGCGACAGCGGACATGATCTGTCCTGGCGTGCAGTAGCCGCACTGCAATGCGTCATGCTCGGCGAAAGCCGCCTGCATCGGGTGCGGCGTGCCGTCCGCCGCAGCCAGGCCCTCGATCGTGGTGATTGCGCGGCCCTCAACGGCTACCGCCAGGGTCAGGCAAGCCAACTGGCGGCGGCCTTCGATGTGCACCGTGCAGGCGCCGCAGGTGCCGTGGTTGCAACCGACCTTCGTTCCGGTCAGGCCCAAATGCTCGCGCAGCGCGTCCAGCAGCGTGGTGCGGGTGTCCACCGCCAGCGTGTGAAGGTGGCCGTTTACTTCTAGAGTGATGGTGTTCATGCGGCCTCTGAAAGAGAAGACGAGAGAAGTTCCCGTCGGGTATCGCCGGGACAGGGTACGACAGCGGAGTAGAAGTCTCTCGCCTTTTTCAAACGAACCGGTCTTGCCTGCTTAACTAACGGTCGACAGCCACGGCAGAAACACTGTTGTACGGGCTGCCCTCGGGCGTAAGCGCCTGCGTGGACCAAACGAGATAAACAAGCACGCGTTTCTCGCGATCCCACATGCGGGTCACGCGGATTTCCTTGAACAGCCAGTTCGCACTGGCGCCGAACACCACTTCCTTGTCCGGAAGCTGGCCCTTCAGCGAAACCGGTCCCGTGGCACGGCAGGCTATGGAGAAGCGGCTCGGGTCCGTGGCGAAACCCAGGCTTCCCTTCACGCCGCCCTTCTCCGCGCGTGACATGTAGCAGCTCACGCCGTCCACTTTCGGGTCATCGTAGCGCTCCACCACAATCTGGTCGTTGCGTCCCAACACGCGGAACGTGGTGCTGACGTCGCCGATCCGTGCAGGATCCGCCGTGCCAGCCTCTGCCGGATGAGCCAGCGTTGCCGCGAGCAGGAACGCCATGGCTAGACGCCTCACGCCACCTGCGCTTTGCGCTGGCCGCCATATTGCCGGCGTCAGAGCCGTTTCATTCATCTGATCCCACTCCCAGCATCGGGACTAAGGTGGCGACGTGTGGGCTGGAAGAAAACCCCTTGCGGTTCTGGTCGCGCCGGTGGCGCTACCCAAGAGCAAGCAAGGCCTGCTTTTCTGGAAAGGAGCGTAAGACCGCTTCGCTGTCGCGGACATTCGCGGTCAGCCGCGGGCAGGAAGCGATAAGGCTGCCTTGCGTATGGCGGCCGCCTTCACGTCGTCGCCGACCGAGCCGGCGAACGTGGCGAAGTTCGCCTCGAAACGGGCGACCAGGTCGGCCGCCTGCGCGTCATAAGCGGCCGCGTCGGCCCATGATCTGCGGGGGTCGAGCACCTCGTTGGGGATGCCGGGGACGTCGCGTGGGATCATCAGGCCGAAGAACGGGTCAGGGCTGAAGGTTGCGTGGTTCAGCGAGCCGTCCAGCACGGCGCGCAGCAGGGCGCGCGTGTGGCCGATGGCCATACGGCGGCCGGTGCCGAATTTGCCGCCTGTCCAGCCGGTGTTGACCAGCCAGCAGGAGGCGCCGTGCTGCTCGATCAGCCGCTCCAGGAGCCTGCCGTATTCCTCCGGCCGGCGCGGCAGGAAGGGGGCGCCGAAACAGGTGGAGAACGTGGCCTGCGGCTCGCTGCCTAGGCCCTTCTCGGTGCCGGCGACGCGGGCGGTGTAGCCGCTGAGATAATGGTACATCGCCTGCGCCGGTGTCAGCCTGGCGATCGGCGGCAGCACGCCGAAGGCGTCCGCGGTCAGGAAGATCACGTTCTTCGGCTGGCCGCCGCGCCCGGAGAGCTCGGCGTTGGGGATGTATTCGATCGGGTAGCAGGCACGGGTGTTTTCCGTGTAGGCGCCGTCCGTCAAATCCAGGCGGCCACAGGGGTCGGCCACCACGTTTTCCAGCACGGTGCCGAAGCGGTGGGTGGCGTTCCAGATCTGCGGCTCGGCCTCGGCGGAGAGGTTGATCACCTTTGCGTAGCAGCCGCCTTCGAAGTTGAAGATGCCGTCAGGACCCCAGCCGTGCTCGTCGTCACCGATCAGGGCGCGCGCAGGGTCCGAGCTGAGCGTGGTCTTGCCGGTGCCGGACAGGCCGAAGAACAGCGCGGTGTCGCCGTCCGCACCGATGTTGGCGCTGCAATGCATCGGCATGACGCCTTCTGCGGGCAGCTTCCAGTTCATCACGGTGAAGATCGACTTCTTGATCTCGCCGGCATACTCCGTGCCGGCGATGACGATTCGGCGCTCGGCGAAACTGAGGGCGATGGCGGTGCTGCTACGCACGCCGTCGATGTCGGGGTCCGCCTGGAAGTCCGGCGCGTGCAGGATGACATAGTCTGGCTTGAAGCCGGCGAGCTCGGCCTGGGGCGGGCGGATGAACATGTTGCGCGCGAACAGGGTGTGCCAGGCGCTTGTGCTGACCAGGCGCACACAGACGCGGCGGGCCGGGTCGGCGCCGGCGTAGAGGTCCTGGGTGAACAGCTCGCGGCCCTGCATGTAGGCCAGCACGCGCTGTCTGAGCGTGTTGTAACGCGCTACCGGCAGCTTCTGGTTGACCTTTCCCCACCATACGTCCGCGGTGGTCTCCGGCTCGTCGACCACGTATTTGTCGGTGACGGAGCGGCCGGTATGCACGCCGGTGCGCACGATCACCGCGCCGTCGGCGGACAGGCGGCCTTCGCCGCGCCTGATGGCATGGGCCACGAGCTGCGGGGCGGTGAGGTTGGCGTGCACGGGGCCGGCCGCCTGCACGCCGGTGCTCGCCAGCGGCGACTGGCCGTGGCCGGTGGGATCGGTCTGCAGGTCCGGGCGCGCATCCATACTGGTCAGCTCTCCAAGATGCATCCACCCTCTTGCGGGAGGGCGCCAGGTCATCCCCCTGGGCGGGTTCACGTAACGCGCGCAGCCTGCGCCAGTCTCAGCAGGGATGCCCGCACCCCGTCCGCATCGCTGACCGGCTGATCGAACGCGATGCGCAACACCGTGTCTTCCAGCATCGAGCCGTCTTGCGCCAGCCTGACAGGCGCCAGATCTAACCCGTCGGGATCGACACCGAACATGTGCCACTCGCCCGTCCGGCCGGCGCGTTGCGCCAGAAGGTTTAAAGACTCGCTGTGGCGGGAATTGCAATGGCCGATGATCTCGGCGCCTGCCGCCGCAAGGGCGGCTAGCGCGTATGCCGGCGGGGCGAGATCGGACTGCGACAGCGCGTGCGCCTGGGCGAAGCCTGCGACCAGGTGGCCGGAGCCGGCGGTGACGCGCCAGACTGAAAAATCCGTGAACCCGGCGTATGAGGCGGCATATGGGTGTCGGGCGAGCCAGTACGCCCGGCATCCAGGTTCAGGCTCCGGTCTGGCGGTGCCGGTGATGGTCACGCGCGGCGCGGTCTGCGGGTTGGACCCTGCGGTCGGGCCGGTGGCGAGCAGGGAGCAGCGTGGCTCGGCGCGCAGGTGGCGCGTGTGCGCGGACAGGTCAGAGAGCAGCAGCAGGACGCTGCCGTCTGGCAGGGTGGCGGGTGTCACGAGGCTGGCGAAGGGCTGGCCCGCGGATTGTGTGGCCAGGGTGGCGGCGCGTGCGGCGCGCAGGAGGGCGCGGGCGGTCTGGGCGGGGGACATCGAGGCTGTTCCAGGCGGCCGCATTAGCAGGAAGGCAGACGGCCATCGATCATGGCGGTGGGCGTTGCACCAGCCGGATGCCGCGCGACCCGGCGCGGCGCTGACCAGCGCGAGGATGAAAGTTTTCGTCCTTCTTTGCAAAAAAGGACTACTTGCCTTCCTTTGCACCTCGCCCGCCCCATCCGGAACCCCTTGCCCATGAAGCACACCATCGCCCTGGTCGATGACGACCGCAACATCCTGACGAGCGTGAGCATGACGCTGGAGCAGGAGGGCTACGCGGTGCGCACCTACACGGACGGCGAGAGCGCGCTGCAGGCGATCAACGCCAAGCCGGTGGACCTCGCCGTGCTGGACATCAAGATGCCGCGGATGGACGGCATGGAGCTGCTGCAGCGTTTGCGCCAGCGCACGCAGATGCCGGTGATCTTCCTGACCAGCAAGGACGAGGAAGTGGACGAGCTGATGGGACTGCGCCTGGGTGCGGACGATTACATCACCAAGCCGTTCAGCCAGCGCCTGCTGATCGAGCGGATACGCGCGCTGCTGCGCCGCAACGAGAGCAGCCGGGCGGAGGGCTCGGGCGCGCCGGCCGGCGGCATACTCACCCGCGGCGACCTGGTGCTGGACGAAACCAAGCATCAATGCATCTGGAAGGGCACCGACATCCAGCTGACGGTAACGGAGTTCCTGCTGGTGAAGGCGCTGGCGGCGCGGCCGGGTATGGTGAAATCGCGCGACCAGCTGATCGATGCGGCTTACGGGGAGAACACGTATGTGGACGACCGGACGATCGACAGTCACGTGAAGCGGGTGCGCAAGAAGTTCCGCCAGGTGGATGGCGAGTTCAATGCGTTCGAGACGCTTTATGGAATCGGCTATCGATACAAGGAGTGAGGTTCTGGGTCGCTTCCTGTCTCATCGCCGGGTGGTGCGGGACTCAAGGAGGTAAATCACCACGGACGCCAGGAGACCTTGTCCGACAGCCCGATTCCGCCCGACCCTGCCTTCCTGCAGAGTGATCGCAGCGGCAACGCAGGTGCCGATTGCCGCTGCGCATGCAGCTGAACCAGGCAAAACAGCGCGAGCGGGGAACTGAGTGTTTTGCTTGTTTTTGCGGAATTGCGGTCTTCCGTCCCTCGCTTCAGTGCCCGCCAGCCGCCGGCTTGGCCCCAGCGCCAGGCTTGAAATTCGACAGCAGCAGCGTGAACGGCACGACGCAGAATGCCGCGATCGCGCACACGTGGAAGACGTCCGTATAGGCCAAGACGGAAGCCTGCGTTCTAAGCGTCTGGTAGACCAGCCCGACTGCCGTGTTTCGTGCGTCCGCGGCGGAGTGTCCCATGCTGACGAGCGCCGCCTGGTTTTGTTGCAGAAGCGTGTTGTAGGGCTGGTTCAACGGCGTCAGCCAGCGGGACAGGTAGGCTCCGCGCACCTGCGTGCGCGTGGTGACGAGTGCTGTGGCCGTCGAGATGCCGATGGAGCCGCTGAGGTTGCGGAACATCGTGTAGAGCGATGCGGCGTCGCCGTTCAGTTCGCGCGGCAGTGTCGAGTAGGCGATCACCGAGATCGGCACGAACATGAACGCCAGGCCCAGCGTCTGCGAGGCTCGTATCAGCGCCAGATTGGTGAACGTCATGTTCGGCGTCAGTATGGCCGAATACATCAGCGCAAAGCCCATCACGGTGAAGCCGAAGGTGATCAGCCATTTCGTCTGCACCTTCGGCAGGATGCGGGTGATGAGGGGTATCAGCACGATGATGATGAAACCGCCTGGCGAGAGGATCAGCCCGGCGAGCGTTGCGGTGTAGCCCAGCACCTGCTGGGCGAATTGCGGGATCACCACGGCGCTGGAATACAGGATGAAGCTCATTGCCGCGATGCACATGACACCGAGGGTGAAGTTCCTGTTGCCCATGACATGCAGGTTCACGACCGGCCTCTTTGCTGTGAGCAGCCAGCCGATGGCGCCGGTGATGCCCAGGAAGCCCAGCAGGAGCATGATGCGTATGAACGGCGAGCCCAGCCAGTCCTCGTCCTCGCCGCGATCCAGCGCTACCTGCAGGCAGCCGAGCCCGAGTGTGATCAGCGAGATGCCGATGAAATCGATGCCGCGGCTGCGGCGGTTGGCGACCCAGGGCGGGTCCTCCACCAGTGTCGCCACGCCGAACAGGCCGAGTGCGCCGACGGGGATGTTGAGGAAGAAGATCCAGCGCCAGCTGTAATTGTCGGTAATGTAGCCGCCCAGCGTGGGGCCGATGATGGGCGCCACGATCGTGGCGATGGCCACCACGCCGAGTGCCTTGCCGCGCTGGCTGGCATCAAACGTGTCCAGCACGATGGATTGCTGGTTCGGCTGCAATCCGCCACCGAAGAAGCCTTGTGCCAGCCGGAAGAACACCAGTTCGGGCAGAGACGTCGATGTGCCGCACAGGAACGAGCACACGGTGAACATGCCTATGCAGATCATGAAATAGCGCTTGCGGCCCAGCAGGTCCGACAGCCAGCCGCTTATGGTCAGCACGATACCGTTGGCGACCAGGTAGCTGGTCAGCGCCCAGGTGGCGTCGTCGTAGCTCGAAGACAGGCTGCCGGCGATGTGGGGCAGCGAGACGTTGACGATGGTGGTGTCGAGCACTTCCATGAACGCCGCCACGGTGACGACGATGGCGATCAGCCAGGGGTTGGATTTGGGTTTCCAGGCGCGGTCGTCCGTGTCGCTCATGGGAGGATAGCCGTTGCAAAACAGGAGAGGCCTGCTTTTTCCGGCAGAAGAAACAAACAACTTCTGTCCCGCACGTTGCTGAGACGCCTGGTGACTTTGGAAGACGCCCGGACGGCGCAGAGACGGGGCAGTAAAAGTCTTTTGCTTGTTTTCGCAAAAAACGGCGTTGCTTCGCTCACTTGAGATCCACCGTTGGATCGACGGAGAGGCCCAGCGGCAGCGGCAAACGCGGATCCAGGCCGCTGTCTATGTCGATCTTCACCGGTATGCGCTGGACGATCTTGACAAAGTTGCCGGTGGCGTTCTCCGGCGGAAAGGCGGTGAACTTGCTGCCCGAGCCGAGCTGCACGCTGTCTATATGGCCATCCAGCTTCAGCGACGGATAGGCGTCGATCGACACGTGCACATGCTGGCCTGCGCGCATGCGGGCGAGCTGGTTTTCCTTGAAGTTGGCGGTGATCCACACTTCGGGCGAGACGATCGAGAAGACCTGCTGACCCGGGGTGACGTAATTGCCGCGCTCCACGTTGCGCCGGGTGATCCAGCCGTCCTGCGGCGCGCGCACGATGCACCATTCGAGGTTGAGCTTTGCCTGGATAAGGTTGGCATCCGCCTGGCTGACGCTGCCCTGCAGCTGTTTCACCTGCGCGTTGCTTTGGGCGATGTTCGGCTTCACCGGCGTCGCTATCTGGACGGCGGCCTCGGCGGAGGCGACCTGCGCCTCAGCGGAGCGCAGCGCGGCGGTGGCGTAATCCACCTGCTGGCCGGACGTGGCGGCGCGCGGAATGCTCTGCTGGCGCTTGTAGTCGGTCTGCGCCTTGAACAGGTTCGCCTGGGCGTCCAGCAGTTGCGCCCTGGCGGATTCCAGGCGGGCGGGGAAGTTCACCTGCGCCACGTCCAGCGCGTGGCCGGCGGCGGCGTATTGCCCCTGGCTGGCGGCGAGCTGGCCCTGCGCCTGTTCCAGGGAGGCCTCGTATTGCCGCGGGTCGATATGTATCAGCGGGTCGCCCTGACGGACGAACTGGTTGTCGTTGACGTCGAGCGAGATGACCTGGCCGGTGACACGCGGAGAGATGGTGACCGCGCGGCCGTCCGTGTAGGCGTCGTCGGTGGTCTCGATATTCTTGGTGGACTGCCAGTAGGTGATGCCGCCGGCGATCAGGCCCACCAGCACCACCACCATGGCGATGCGAACATACGGCTTGGCACGGGCGCGGCGCTCGTCCTGCTTGCGGTCGGCTTCGTCCTGGCGGCGCTTGTCCGCGCCGGCGCGGCCGCCGTCCTGCTTCTTGTCCTCCGGCTGCGCGCGGCTCTGGTCGTCGTCGTCCTGCTGCGGGCTTTGAGAAGGTTCGCTGTCGGCCATGTTCTGCGCCTCGTCTGTCTGACCGGTCGGTTCGGTCACTATGTGGCGGTTTTGTGATCCGCCGGGAAGAGAGGAAGGGAGGCCTTCTTTTTGAGAATACGAGGAAGATCGTGCTTCTGCGCGGGCAGCAGCGTCCGCCTCGACCCTGCCCGCGCGTAAGCTGCGGAACCGGCGCGGGCGCCTGGGCAGGTGAACGGGCTAAGTTTGTTGGCCGCTCGTTTGAAACCGGATTGCTTGCCTCCTTGCCTATTGCACCACCAGCTCCGGCTCAGGCGTGAACGCCTGCGTGCGCACCAGCCGCGCATACAGCCCGTCCGCCGCCATGAGGTCGGCATGCGTGCCCTGCTCCATCGCCCGCCCGTCCGCCATGGCGACCACGAGGTCCGCATCGCGCACGGTGGACAGGCGGTGGGCGACGATGATGGTGGTGCGGCCGGCGCGCAGGCGGGTCAACGCCAGTTGCACGGCGGCTTCACTCTCGGCGTCCAACGCGCTGGTGGCCTCGTCCAGCAGCAGCACGCGCGGGTTCCGGAGCAGGGCGCGTGCCAGGGCCACGCGCTGGCGCTGGCCGCCGGAGAGGCGCTGGCCGCCGGTGCCGACGCGTGTGGCCATGGCATCCGGCAAGGCGCGTATGAAGCCCGCCGCCGCGGCCGCCTCGGCGGCCTCCCAAATTGCCGTCTCGGTGGCGCCCTGGCGGCCCAGCGCGATGTTTGCGCCCACTGTGTCGTCGAACAGCAGCACGTCCTGGCCGACATAGGCGATGGCGTCACGCAGGCTGGCAATGGCGACGTGGCGAATGTCGGCCCCGTCGAGCAGTATGGCGCCGCCGCTGACATCCTTAAGGCGCGGGATCAGGGTCAGCGCGGTGGATTTGCCTGCGCCTGATGCGCCGACCAGGGCTACGGTCAGGCCTGGCTGCGCCTCGAAGTCCAGACCGTCCAGGCCTAGCCGTCCGTCCGGGTAGACGAAGCGCACGGCCTCGAAACAGAGGTGGCCGCGCCCTGCAGGCAGTGGCTGCGCGCCTGGCCGGTCGAGTATCTCGGCCGGCTCGTCTATCACGCCGAACACGCGCACCAGGCCGGCCATGCCCTCCTGCAACGCGGCGTTCAGCGCGCCCAGCGCGCGCACCGGGCGCGAGGCGAGCAGCAGGGCGGCGACGAAGCCGGTGAAATCGCCCAGCGTGTTGCCGCCATTGGCCGCCCGCCAGCCGGCGAAGC
>CAHJWU010000046.1 GCA_903643085.1 Rhodospirillales bacterium | reverse complement strand
CAGGCCGGCGTGCCGGCCGCGGTGCTTGCCGCGCCGATGATCCCCGGCCTGAACGACGCCGAGCTCGAGGCGATCCTGGAGCGCGCCTCGCGTGCCGGCGCGCGCTTCGCCGGTTACGTGCTGCTGCGCCTGCCGCTGGAACTGCGCGAGATGTTCGAGACCTGGTTGGGCCAGAACTACCCGGACCGCGCGCGCCATGTGCTGAGCCTGGTGCGCGAGACACGCGCCGGCGCGCTGAACGACAGCAAGTTCCACGCCCGCTTCACCGGCCAGGGGGCTTACGCGGAGCTGTTGGGCAAGCGGTTCACCCGCGCGGCGCGGCAGTTCGGATTCGAGGACAGGACGGCGCTGGAAACGCGGCATTTCTGCTTGCCGGCGATTGGTGAGAAGGTGGCGGCGCCGCAATTGTCGCTGTTCTGAGCCAGGCGAAGGAAGGCCTTCTTTTTGCAGAAAAGAAGCAAAAAACTTTTGCTCCCTGTCGGCGGCCTGGCCGGCCAGCATCCGGCAGGACACATAGAACCACGGTAGCCGGCTTAGAGTCCGTTTGAAAACGTGGCCTGGCGGTCGGCTGGCGCGTTTTCGTTGTGCTTCGGTGCTTACTGTCCAGCGGCAACTTCGCTTCGGTGCTCGCGAGAACGCGCCAGCCGACCGCCAGGCCACGTTTTCAAATGGACTCCGAGAGGTTGCCTTTTCCAGGAGACGGCCTGGCTTCCCGTCCGCTGCTTAGGTCAGCCGGCGGGACTTGGAATCCCGATGCCTATGGCCGCCACGCTTGGAGTCTTCCTGATTGCGATGCTTTATGTCACGTTCCGGACAGGACGCGAGCGGGTAGCGGACCGCTTCGCGCCGAACCGGCTGGAACGGCCGGGGCAGACGTGCACTCATCCGCACCACCACGTTAAGCAACCTGGAAGCAACCAGGAACGTCAGCGCAGCAGGCGATCAGGAGCAGACGATGTCAGCATCAGCCACCATGGAAGCCTCTCAGGAAGCAGGCGACATCGATCTGCTCTGCATAAACACCATGCGCACGCTGGCCATGGACGCCGTGCAGAAGGCCAATTCCGGCCATCCCGGCACGCCGATGGCGCTGGCCCCTGTCGCCTACAGCCTCTGGCAGAACCACCTCAATTTCGACCCGGCGGATGCGAACTGGCCCAACCGGGACCGCTTCGTGCTGTCGGTCGGCCACGCGTCCATGCTGCTGTATTCGCTCATCCACCTGACCGGCGTGCGCGCCGTCAACGAGCACGAGGACCGCAACGCCCCGGCGCTGACCATCGAGGACCTGAAGAAGTTCCGCCAACTGGACAGCAAGACGCCCGGCCATCCCGAGTACCGCCTGACCTCCGGCGTGGAGACCACCACCGGTCCGCTCGGCCAGGGCTGCGGCAACTCGGTGGGCCTGGCGATGGCGCAGCGCTTCCTGGCCAATCGCTACAACAAGCCGGGCTACGACCTGTTCACCCACCACGTCTGGGTGCTGGCGGGCGACGGCGACATGATGGAGGGCGTAAGCTCTGAGGCCGCGTCCACCGCGGGCCATCTCAAGCTCGGCAACCTCACCTGGATCTACGACAGCAACCACATCACGATTGAGGGCGGCACGGATCTCGCGTTCGACGAGGACGTGGCGGCACGCTTCGCCGCCTATGGCTGGGACGTCCAGCACGTGGACGACGCCAACGACCTGGCCGCCATGGACCGCGCGCTGGAGCACGCCAGATCCGTCACCGACCGTCCGAGCTTCATACGCGTGACCAGCGTGATCGGCTACGGCGCGCCTAAGAAGGCCGGCACCAACAAGGCGCATGGCGAGCCGCTGGGCGAGGAGGAGATACGCGGCGCCAAGCGCGCCTATGGCTGGCCCGAGGACAGCTCCTTCCTGGTGCCTGACGGGGTCTACGAGCATTTCTCCGCCGGCATAGGCAAGCGCGGGTCCACCCGGCGCGCCGCCTGGATGAAGCTGGTCGACGGCTACAAGCGGGACTACCCGGAGCTCGCCGCCGAGCTGGAGCACATGAACCAGCACACCCTGCCGGAAGGCTGGGACCGCGACATCCCAAGCTTCCCGGCGGACGCCAAGGGCCTGGCCTCGCGCGAATCATCGCAGAAGGTGCTCAACGCCGTGGCCGCGAACATCCCCTGGATGATAGGTGGAGCGGCGGACCTCGCCCCCTCCACGAAGAGCAACCTGACGTTCGCCGGCGCGGCGAGCTTCGAGGCCGACAATTACGGCGGCCGCAACCTGCATTTCGGCATACGCGAACACGCCATGGGCAGCATCTGCAACGGCCTCGCACTCTCCGCCCTGCGCTCCTACGGCAGCGGCTTCCTGATCTTTTCGGACTACATGAAGCCGCCCATACGCCTCTCGGCGATCATGGAACTGCCCGTCGTCTACATCTTCACTCATGACAGCATAGGCGTGGGCGAGGACGGCCCGACGCACCAGCCAATCGAGCAGCTCATCTCGCTGCGCTCCGTTCCGGGCATGCGCGTCATCCGCCCGGCCGACGCGAACGAGGTGGCCGAAGCCTGGCGCCACATCGTCACCCTCAAGGAGCATCCGGCCTGCCTGATCCTCTCGCGCCAGCCGCTGCCCACGCTGGACCGCGAGACGTACGCGCCGGCCGCCGGGCTGAAGCACGGCGCCTACGTGCTGGCTGACCCGCCCCAGGGCGGCGAGCCTGAGGTGATACTGATGGCCACGGGCAGCGAGGTGGGCCTGGCGGTCAGCGCCTACGAGACGCTGACGAAAGAGGGCATACGCGCCCGCGTGGTCAGCTTCCCGAGCTGGGAGATCTTCGAGGACCAGCCCGCGGAATACCGCCACAGCGTGCTGCCGCCGCACATCACCGCGCGCGTCTCGGTGGAGCAGGGCTCCATCATGGGATGGGACCGGTATGTGGGGCTGACAGGCGCCACGATCGGGATGCACAGCTTCGGGGCGTCCGCGCCCATGGCCGCCCTGCAGAAGAAGTTCGGGTTCACGCCTGATGCGGTGGCGGAAGCCGCGCGCAAGCAGGCCGGTCACGGGTAGGAAGCAGACCAGGCCCGCCCTTTTAAGAAGAGGCAGGGAAAACTTTTCTCCCTGTCGGCGGCTCATCGGCAGACATCCGACACATTCAGGAGACCATCGCCATGGACACGGTCGTCAACACGCCGGTGCAGACCCAGGCAAATCCGGTCAAGCAGCTTCTGGGCGAAGGGCAGTCGCCCTGGCTGGACTTCATCCGCCGCAGCTTCATCGCCGATGGCAGCCTGCAGAAGCTGGTCGACAGCGACGGGCTGGGCGGCGTCACCTCGAACCCGTCGATCTTCGAGAAGGCGATGGGCTCCGGCAACGACTACGACGCCGAGTTCAAGACGCTTGCCCAGGGAGGCATGAAGGACGCCCAGGAAATCTATGAGACGATGGCGGTGGCCGACATACAGGCCGTGGCCGCCGTACTGCACCCTGTCTTCGAGCGCACGAAAGGCCTGGACGGCTTCGTCAGCCTGGAGGTCTCGCCCTATCTGGCCTTGCGCATGGAGGACACCGTCACCGAAGCGCGCCGCCTGCACGCCTGGGTGGACCGGCCAAATCTGATGGTGAAGGTGCCCGGCACGCCGGAATGCGTGCCGGCGATACGCACGCTTATCTCCGAAGGCATCAACATCAACGTCACGCTGCTGTTCTCCAACGACGCCTACAAGGCGGTGGCGGACGCCTACATCGCCGGGCTCGAGGACCGCCACGCCAAGGGCCTGGACATCAGCCGCCTCTCCAGCGTGGCGAGCTTCTTCGTCAGCCGGATCGACGCGCAGATCGACAAGAAGATCGACGAGCGGGTGGCCGCCGGAGACCGCGAGGCCGACGCGTTGCGCAAGCTGCGCGGCCGCGTCGCCATCGCCAACGCGAAGATGGCCTACGTGCTCTACCAGGACATGGTTGGCAGCGACCGCTGGAAGAAGCTCGCCGCCGCCGGCGCCAATCCGCAGCGCCTGCTCTGGGCCAGCACCGGCGTGAAGGACAAGGCCTATAGCGACGTGCTCTACGTCGAGGAACTGGTGGGCCGCGACACGGTCGACACGATTCCGCCCGCCACGATGGATGCGTTCCGCGACCACGGCCGCGTGCGCGCATCGCTGACCGAGAACATGGACGAGGCGCGCCACGTGATGGCGGAGGTCGAGCGCCTGGATCTCGACCTGCCTGGTGTAACCAAGCACCTCGTGGAAGACGGCGTGAAGCTGTTCGCCGACGCGGCCGACGCGCTGCTGCTGGCCGTCGCCAAGAAGCGCGCGACGCTTCTGGGCAGCAACGTGGCCTCGCTGCACTACACGCTGCCGGAAGCGATCGACAAATCCGTCGACGCCAGCCTGGAGAACTGGCGCAAGGACGGCTCGGTCCGCCGCATGTGGGCGCGCGACGCCGCGCTGTGGACCGGCGGGCCGGAAGCCAAGTGGCTGGCCTGGCTGGACATCGTGGCGGAGCGCCTGGAGCATGCCGGCGAGCTCGAAGCCTTCCAGAAAGACGTGCAGGCGGCCGGCTTCACCCACGTGCTGCTTCTCGGCATGGGCGGCTCCAGCCTCGGGCCGGAGGTGTTCGGCAAGACGTTCGGCAAGCGCGCCGGCTGGCCGGAGCTGCACGTTCTGGACAGCACGGACCCGCAACAGATCAAGACGTTCGAGGACGCGGTCGACCTGCCGAAGACGCTGGTGATCGTGTCTAGCAAGTCCGGCGGCACGCTGGAGCCAAACATCCTCAAGGCGTATTTCTGGGACAAGATGCAGGCCGCCGTCGGCGCGGACAAGGTGGGCCAGCAGTTCGTGGCGATCACCGACCCCGGCAGCTCCCTGCAGAAGACGGCAGGGAGCGACGGCTTCCGCAAGATATTCCACGGCGATCCGGGCATCGGCGGGCGATATTCCGTGCTGTCCAATTTCGGCATGGTGCCCGCTGCGGCCATCGGGATCGACGTGCGCGCTTTCCTGAAATCCACCCAGACGCTGGTACAGGCCTGCTCGCCGGGCACGCCGCCCATGGCCAACCCCGGCGTGGTGCTCGGCACCATCCTGGGCGAGTGCCAGAAGGCGGGCCACGACAAGGTGACGATCGTGGCCTCCCCCAGCATCGCCGACCTGGGCGCCTGGCTGGAGCAGCTGGTGGCCGAGAGCACCGGCAAGCTCGGCCGCGGCCTGGTGCCGATCGACAACGCGCTGCTGGCACCGCCCGACATGTATGGCCAGGACAGGCTGTTCGCCTACCTGCATGCCGACGACCGCGCCGATGCCGAACAGGACAGGCTGGTGAGCGCACTGGAGAAAGCCGGCCATCCGGTGGTGCGCGTGGGTATCAACGGGCACCAGGAGCTCGGCCAGCAGTTCTTCCTCTGGGAGTTCGCGGTCGCCGTCGCCGGCAGCATCATGGACATCGACCCGTTCGACCAGCCTGACGTGGAGGCGAGCAAGATCAAGACGCGCGAGCTGACAGACGCGGTGGGCAAGACCGGCAGGCTGCCGGACGAGACGCCGTTCGCCACCTTCGGCGACGTCAGGCTGTTCGCCGACGAGGGGAATGCGGCCGCGCTGAAGGGCGGCGGCAGCCTGGCCGAGGTGCTGCGCCTGCAGTTCGGGCGCGCGCATCAGGGCGATTACGTGGGCATCCTGGCCTATGTGGAGCGCGCGCCGGAGACGATCGCGCTGTTGCAGACCTTGCGCAAGCTGATCAGGGACCGCACGCGCCTGGCCGTGGCCGGCGAGTTCGGGCCACGCTTCCTGCACTCCACCGGCCAGGCCTACAAGGGCGGGCCGAACAGCGGCGTGTTCCTGCAGATCACCGCGGATGACCGTGCGGACCTGGCGGTGCCCGGCCAGACTTACACGTTCAGCACGGTGAAGGCCGCGCAGGCGCGCGGGGATTTCGACGTGCTCGCCGAGCGCGGCCGGCGCGCCCTGCGCCTGCATATAGGAGCGGACGTGGCAGCGGGGCTGTCCGCGCTGACCAGAGCCGTGGAAGAAGCGCTGGCGTAACCCAAGGCGGGGCATGGTCGGCCCCGCCGCGTCGCGCTCCCGGGATGCGGGCAAGCCCCTCGGCGGTATTTTCTCGAAGGAAAGCACATGCAGTTAGGCGTAATCGGCCTGGGCCGGATGGGCGGGAACATAAGCGTGCGCCTGATGCGGGCGGGCCATCACTGCGTGGTCTACGACCACAGCGCGGACGCGGTGGCGCGCGTGTCCGGCGAAGGGGCGGTGGGCGCGCGCGACCTGGCGGACATGCTGGCCAGGCTGGACAGACCGCGCGCCGTTTGGGTGATGCTACCGGCGGGCGAGATCACCGAGGGCACCATCAAGACCCTCTCCGAGCACATGGAGTCCGGCGACACCATCATCGACGGCGGCAACACGTTCTACAAGGACGACATACGCCGCGCCGCCGGGCTGCGGGAACGCGGCATAGACTACGTGGACGTGGGAACCTCCGGCGGCGTATGGGGCCTTGAGCGCGGCTACTGCATGATGATCGGCGGCCCGGACGCGGCGGTGACGCGGCTGGACCCGATCTTCGCCACGCTGGCGCCCGGCATGGGCGACATCGGCCGCACGAAAGAACGCAAAGGCGGCGATCCGCGGCCCGA
This sequence comes from Rhodospirillales bacterium, assembly GCA_903643085.1. Lineage (GTDB taxonomy): Bacteria > Pseudomonadota > Alphaproteobacteria > Acetobacterales > Acetobacteraceae > BOG-908. The sequence goes on along the minus strand of CAHJWU010000046.1, from coordinate 8,257 downwards.
ACAGGGCTACATGCATTGCGGCCCGGCCGGGTCCGGGCACTTCGTGAAGATGGTGCATAACGGCATCGAATATGGAATGATGCAGGCCTACGCAGAAGGCTTCGACGTGCTGCAGGGCAAGGCCTCGACCGATCTCGCCCCAGACCAGCGCTTCACGCTCAACGTGCCCGACATCGCCGAGGTATGGCGCCGCGGCAGCGTGGTCTCCTCCTGGCTGCTGGACCTGACCGCCGCGGCGCTGGCGGAAAGCCCGACGCTTGGCGAGTTCACCGGCCGCGTCAGCGATTCCGGCGAGGGCCGCTGGACGGTCGAGGCGGCGATAGAGGAGGCGATCGCGGTGCCCGTGCTGTCCACGTCGCTGTTCGCGCGCTTCCGGTCCCGCTCGGGCAACACGTTCGGCGAGAAGCTGCTGAGCGCGATGCGCAACAAGTTTGGCGGGCATGTGGAGCCGCACTAAGTAAGGCGGGCCTTTTCCCGGGAAGAGACTGCTTTTTTACCGCACAGGAACACGCACATGGACCAGCACAGCGCCCACCCAGACCTGAGCGACCCGGCCGTGCTGTCCAAGGCGAGCCAGGCGCCGGCCTGCCAGTTCGTGATCTTCGGCGCCGGCGGAGACCTCACGCGCAGGCTGCTGATGCCCGCGCTCTACAATCTGCGCCTCGCCGGATTGCTGGACGACGCGTTCCGCATCATCGGCGTAGACATGCGCGAAATGGACGACGGCGCGTTCCGCAGCCATCTCGGCGAGGCGATGACGCATTTCGTCACCGAGCGGCGCGGCGACAGCACGGCCAGGCTGGACCAGGATTCCTGGGACTGGATGAGCGAGCGGCTCAGCTACCTGTCAGGCGACTTCGCCAACCCGGAGACCTTCGAGAGGCTGGGCAAGCTCGTGTCGGGCACTGGCAACGTCGTGTTCTACTGTGCCACGGCCGCGCGCTTCTTCGACGTGCTTGCCGACCAGCTGTCGCGCGCCGGCCTGTTGCGCGAGGAGGATGGCGGGTTCCGGCGCATGGTTGTCGAAAAGCCGTTCGGCCACGACCTGGCCAGCGCGCGCGCGCTGAACGCCTCGCTGCTCGCGGTCATGCAGGAAAGCCAGATCTACCGGATCGACCATTATCTGGGCAAGGAGACCGTGCAGAACATCATGGCGCTGCGTTTCTCGAACGGCATATTCGAGCCGATCTGGAAGCGCGACAACATCGACCACGTCCAGATCACGGTTGCCGAAACAGTGGGCGTGGAACTGCGCGGCAAGTTCTACGAGGGCACCGGCGCCATGCGGGACATGGTGCCCAACCACATCTTCCAGCTCCTCTCCATGGTGGCGATGGAAGCGCCCACCTCCTTCGACGCGGATGCCGTGCGCTCCGAAAAAGCCAAGGTGATACAGGCGATACATCCTCTGGCAGGACGCGCGGCCGTTCATGACGTGGTGCGCGGCCAGTATCGCGCCGGCCATTACGGCGCAGACTCTGTGCAGGGCTACAGGCAGGAACCGGATGTGGATCCGCTCTCCAGCACGGAAACCTACATCGCCATGAAACTGGGGATAGACAACTGGCGCTGGGCGGGCGTGCCTTTCTACATACGCACAGGAAAGCGCCTGGCGCGGCGCTGCACCGAGATCACGGTCCATTTCAAGCAGGCGCCGTTCGCCCTGTTCCGCGACACGCCGGTCAACAAGCTGACCCCGAACATCATGTTCCTGCACATCCAGCCGACCGAGGGCGTGACGCTTCAGTTCAGCGCGAAACTGCCAGGGCCGCGGGTGAAACTCGGCGGCGTCAGCATGAACTTCAACTACGCGGACTACTTCCACGAAGGCCCGAGCACAGGCTACGAAACCCTGCTCTACGATTGCCTGGTGGGCGATGCCACGTTGTTCCAGCGCGCCGACAACGTGGAGGCCGGCTGGTCCATCGTGCAGCCCGCGCTGGACGCGTGGGACGCCGGGCACATCCACGTGCATCCCTACGCCGCGGGCACCCAGGGGCCCGACGAATCCGCCGAGATGCTGCACAGGGACCACCGCAGCTGGCTTGCCTGCTGACGATGATACGCCTGCTGGTATCCGACATAGACGGCACGCTGGTCACCCGCGACAAGGAACTGACGCCACGGGTGCGCGCAGCCGCCGGCGCGCTCGTCCGGCACGGCACGAAACTCGTGCTCGTCAGCAGCAGGCCACCGCAGGGTGTGGCCATCTTCGCCGATGCGCTGGACCTGCAGACGCCGCGCGCGGCCTTCAACGGCGGCGTGTTCACCACGCGCGCCGGCGAGGTGCTGCGCGCGGAACTGCTGGCCGAGGATGCCGCGCGCGAGGCGCTGGCGTATCTGCAGGCGCAAGGCATTTCTCCCTGGCTGTTCACCACGGACGAATGGCTGCTGACCGACCCCGAGGGCGACTACGTGAGCTGGGAACAACGCACCGTGCGCATGGAGCATCGCGTGGTGGAAGACCTGGCGCGATACGCGGACCGTGCAGGCAAGATCATGGCGGCGTCGAAGGATTTCGCCAAGCTGCGCGCCTGCGAGGAAGAGCTGCAACGCCGCCTGCACGGCCGCGCCGCCGTCCATCGCAGCCAGGATTACTACCTGGACATCACGCACCCGCGCGCCAACAAGGGCGAGGCGGTGCGCGAAGCCGCGCGCCTGCTCGGCGTGGCGCTGGCCGAGACCGCCTGCATCGGCGACATGCACAACGACCTGCCGATGTTCGACGTGGCCGCCTACAGGATAGCCATGGGCAACGCGCCGGCGGACATGCAGGCGCGCGCGGATTATGTGACTTCCGGCAACCAGGACAGCGGCTGGGCGCAGGCCGTGGAAGATTTCATCCTCCCGCACAACGTAAAAGGATAGACCATGGCGGGCATAAAGCTGCTGCTGGCCGACGTGGACGGCACGCTGGTCACCAAGGAGAAGCACCTGACGGATCGCGCGATCGCGGCGGTCGGCAAGTTGCGCGAGCAGGGCATCAAGTTCGCCATCACCAGCGGGCGGCCGCCGCGCGGCATGCAGATGCTGGTGGCGCCGCTGGCCATAGACACGCCGCTGGCCGGCTTCAACGGCGGCCTGTGGGTGAACCCGGACCTCTCGCCGATCGCCGCGCGCACGCTGCCGCGCGACGTGGCGGACCGCACGATGAAGCTGCTGCAGGACGGCGGCCTGGATGCCTGGGTGTACACAGGCGAGACATGGTTCGTGCGCGACCGCGATGCGCCGCACGTATCGCGCGAGGCCTGGACCGTGAAGTTCGAGCCGACCGTCACCGCCGATTTCGCTGACGCGCTGGACCGCGCGGTCAAGATAGTCGGCGTGACGGACAATGCGGAACGCGCCGGACGGGTGGAGCGCCAGGTGCAGGACGCGCTCGGCGACACCGCCTCGGCCGCCCGCTCGCAGCCCTATTACCTGGACGTCACCCACCCCGACGCGAACAAGGGTTACGCCATCGGCTACCTCGCCGAACGGCTCGGCCTGCAGACCGGCGAGATCGCAACCATAGGCGACCAGCCGAACGACGTGCTGATGTTCAGGAAGAGCGGCCTCTCCATCGCCATGGGCAACGCCAGCGACGCGGTGAAGGAACAGGCCAGCGAGGTCACCACGTCCAGCGAGGACGAGGGTTTTGCCCGCGCCGTCGAGCGGTTCATCCTGGGAGCCGCCCATGGCTGAGCGTGCGATCGTCACGCTGGCGGATCCGGACGCGCTGGCCCGGCACGTGGCCGACTGGCTGACCGGCCTGGCAAACGCGGCGACCGGCCGGTTCTGCATCGCGCTGTCCGGCGGGTCCACGCCGAAGCGCCTGTTCGAGATCCTGGCCGAGCCGGCGAACGCCGCCCGCTTTCCCTGGTCCCGCACGCATCTTTTCTGGGGCGACGAGCGATTCGTGCCCTACGACCACCCGGACAGCAACTACCGGATGGCCCGCCTGGCGCTGCTGGATCACGTGCCCGTCCCGCCCGACAACGTGCACCCCATGCCGGTCAGCGGCGACCCGGCCGCGGCAGCACGCGACTACCAGGCGGTTCTGCAAGCCTATTACGGCGCCGAGTCGCTGGACATGACGCGGCCGCTGTTCGATCTGGTTCTTCTCGGCCTGGGCGAGAACGGTCACACGGCCTCGCTGTTTCCCGGCACCGCCTCCCTGGCCGAGTCGCTCGCCTGGGTGGCGCCCGTCACCGAGAACGTGCCGCAGCCGCGGCTGACGCTGACCTACCCGGCGATTGCGTGCAGCAAGTTCGTGGCGTTCCTCGTGGCCGGCGCGGGCAAGGCACGCGTGCTTCGGCTGGTTCTGGATGGCGACCGCTCGCAGCCGGCGGCGCGTATCACGTCGGCCGGGGAAATGATGTGGTTTACCGATGAGGCGGCGGTCACGTAAGCGGGCTTCTCTGAAACGTCGCGGCCGAACCGGACAGGTCCGCGTCAGCTGAGCCAAAAGTTTTCTGCCTCTTTCCAAGAAAGACGGCCTTGCCTGCTTGCGCAAGATCCGATCTCAAGCCGGCTGGCAATACTCCCTCAAGGTGTCCCATGCCCTCACGCGACGACCTGAAACGAGACGCCGCCAGCCAGGCCGCCGACCTGATACAAGGCGGCATGGTGGTGGGCCTGGGCACCGGCTCCACCGCCGCCTTCTTCATCGAGGCGCTGGCCACCCGCAAGCCGGACATCGTCTGCATACCCACATCCGAGCGCAGCGCCGCGCAGGCGCGCGCCGGCGGCCTGCAGATCACCGATTTCGCGCACCACACCAGCATAGACATCTGCGTGGACGGCGCCGACGAGATCAAGCGCGACAGCCTGGACCTGGTCAAAGGCCTGGGCGGCGCGTTGCTGCGCGAGAAGCTGGTCGCCAGTGCGGCGAAACGGCTGATCATCATCGCGGACAGCCCCAAGCTGGTGGACTGGCTCGGCACCACGGCGCCGGTTCCGGTCGAGGTCACGCCGTTCGCCTGGGAGCTCACGGCCGCGCGGCTGGCGAAGCTGGCAAGCACCGTGACGCGTCGGGCGTCGCCGAACGGCGTGCCGTACTTGACCGATGGCGGCAATTACATCCTCGATTGCGGGTTCGGCGCCATTGCGGACGCCGCGGTCACCGACCGCAAGTTGCGGGAGATCGTCGGCGTGGTGGAGACCGGACTGTTCGTCGGCATGGCGGAGATGGCGCTGGTGGCCAGCGCCGAGGGCGTCAGCCGCTTCCAGCGTTCATGAGCGGCGCGGGCGGCCACTGCGTCTTCATCGTCATGGGCGTCTCCGGCTCCGGAAAATCGACCGTCGCCGAGGCGATGAACGAAGAGCTGCACTGGCCCTACCAGGAGGGCGATGCGCTGCACCCGCCCTCCAACGTGCAGAAGATGCATCACGGCATCCCGCTGACGGATGCCGACAGGGCGCCGTGGCTGGCCAGCGTGCGCGATTGGATCGATGCGCGCGTGGCGGCCGGCGAGCCCGGCCTGATCACCTGCTCGGCGCTGAAGCGGGTGTATCGAACCGGCCTGGTCGGCGGGCGGTCGAACGTCCGGCTGCTTTACCTGAAGGCGGATGTGGCGGTGCTGGAAGAGCGCCTGAGTCAGCGTACAGGGCACTTCATGCCGGCGAGCCTGCTGGAAAGCCAGTTAAAGACGCTGGAGGAGCCGCGCGACGATGAGCGGCCTATCGTGGTGCCGGTGGAGGGTGAGCGCGCGAAGACGGTGCGGGACGCGCTTGCGGCGGTGAGGCAAGCCTGAGAGTCCGTTTGAAAACGTGGCCTGGCGGGTCAGCTGGCGCGTTTCGCGAGCATCGAAGCGGAGTTGCCGCTGGGCAACGAGCAGCGGAGCACAGCGAAAGCGCGTCAGCTGCCCGCCGGCGCGTTCTCAGCAGAAGAGCCTGGCCTAGGCTGCCAGCCGCAGGAGACGCATCCAGCCAGCCCGTTGCCGCTGCTGCGCCGGCCGCAGCGACTCAAGCAGGTCCTTCACGGTGGCGAACGCGCGCGGGCGGCCGTGCGAAGTCTGCGCAAAAACCCCCGTCTGGGTCCGCCACACAGTCAGGGTGCGGCGCTGCCGGTCAGGCGGAGCTATGATCAGGAGCTCCTCGAACTCGGCGCCGTCCAGCACCTGGTCCGTGGCGACGCTGAGGCGGAGGTTGCGCCGTTCCGCCCAGCTCCTGACCAGGAGCAGGTCCTCTATGGAGAACGCGACGGCGTAGGGCGCGGTGATGTTCGACTGGCGGGACAGGGACATGGCGGCATTCCGGTAAACAGGGTCTGGAGCGGCGGCGGCGACCGTGCAACGCGCCGCCAGGTGCGACGATCCCGCATAACCGTGAAAATCCGCTTAACCGTTTCGAGTCGTCAACCGCTTTCCGCACTGGCCGCCGTCACGTGCCCGGGGCCCTTGCCCCGCCTCGCCCGTCCGCGTCATATGCCCGGAAAGAAACGGATTTTGGGAGGCATCAAATGGCACGGATCGCCCTAGTCACAGGCGGCACACGCGGCATAGGCGCCACGATCAGCCAGACCCTGAAGGCGGCCGGCCGGCACGTCGTGGCCAGCTACGCCGGCAACGACACGGCCGCCGAGGCTTTCCACGCGGAGACGGGTATCGCCGCCGTCAAGTTCGACGCCGGCGACTTCGAGGCCTGCAAGGCGGCGGTGGAGAGAATCCACGCGGAACACGGTCCAATCGAAATCCTCGTCAACAACGCCGGCATCACGCGTGACGGCGTGATGGCCAAGATGACGCGCGACATGTGGGACGCGGTGATCGACACCAACCTCGGTTCCTGCTTCAACCTCTGCAAGCTGACGTTCGATGCCATGCGGGCGGCAAAATTCGGCCGCGTCGTCAACGTGGGGTCGATCAATGGCCAGGCCGGCCAGTACGGGCAGGTCAACTACGCGGCCGCGAAGTCCGGCATACACGGCTTCACCAAGGCGCTGGCACAGGAAGGCGCGCGTTTCGGCATAACGGTGAACGCCATAGCGCCCGGCTACGTCGATACGGACATGGTCCGCGCCGTGCCGGAAGACGTGCTGCAGAAGATCATCGGCCGCATACCCATGGGCCGGCTCGGGCGCGCGGATGACATCGCCCGCGGCGTGGCGTTCCTGACGGCGGACGACGCGGATTTCGTGACGGGAGCTACGCTTTCCATCAATGGCGGGCAGCACATGTATTGACGGCAAGCGCGGCGGGTCAGGGTCAACGCCGTCCGGCATGAGCCTCGCCTGGCCTAAGCCCGCCCGTACGTATCCTCGATGCGGACGATGTCGTCCTCGCCCAGGTAAGCCCCGGACTGCACCTCGATCAGTTCCAGCGCTATCCGCCCCGGGTTCTCCAGCCGGTGCACGCAGCCCAACGGCAGATAGATGCTCTCGTTCTCCCGCACCATCACCTGGTCCGCGTCGCGCACCACGAGCGCGGTGCCGGCCACCACCACCCAGTGCTCCGCCCGGTGGAAATGCTTCTGCAACGAGAGCTTCTCGCCTGGCTTGACCACGATGCGCTTGACCTGGAAGCGCTCGCCGTTGATCAGGCTCTCGTAGAACCCCCAGGGCCGGTACGCGCGGCTGTGCGACGCCGCCTCGTGCCGGCCCGCCGCGCGCAGCCTTTCCACGATCTTCTTGACGTCCTGCGCGCGGTCGCGGTGCATCACCAGCACGGCGTCCTCTGTCGTCACCACCACGGTGTCGTCCAGGCCGACCACGGCGGTCAGCATGCCGTCGCTGCGGGCGTAGCAGCGCCGCGTGTTCTCCAGCAGCACGTCGCCCAGGCTGACGTTGCCGGCCGCGTCCTTGGGCCCCAGCTCCCACAGCGCGTTCCAGCTTCCCACGTCGCACCAGCCCAGGTCGGCCGGCACCACGGCGGCGTGGCGCGTGCGCTCGGCCACCGCGTAGTCCAGGCTGATGTTCTCGCAGGCGGCGAACGCCGTGCGCTCCAGCCGGGCAAAATCCAGGTCCGTCAGCCGGCCGGCCACGGCGGCGCGCACGGCGGACATCACCAGCGGTGCGAAGGCGTCCATCTCCGCCAGCAGCGTGGCCGCCGTGAAGACGAACATGCCGCTGTTCCAGAGATGTCGGCCGTCCGCCGAAAGGCGTGCCGCGTCGGCGGCGTCCGGCTTTTCCACGAAGCTGGCCACCGCATGCACGCCTGGCGCGCCCTCCAGCTCGCGGCCCACTTCGATGTAGCCGTATCCCGTCTCCGGCCCGGCCGGCTTCATGCCGAACGTGACGAACCGGCCGGCGCGCGCCGCCGCCACGGCGCGCGCCAGC
>CAHJWU010000045.1 GCA_903643085.1 Rhodospirillales bacterium | reverse complement strand
GCAGCCGGACGCAGCGCGGCCGCGGCGGCGGCCAGGCCGGCCGAGGCGCCGAGGAAGCCGCGGCGCGAGGCCATCGGGCAGCCACTCACCTTCCGCCTGCCCGCATCAGCGTGTTCACGTCGTCCATCACGTAATAGAACCCCTTGGCGTCCGGCGTCATGGCAATGCCGAACAGGTCGCCGTTGCCCGGGGGCGACTGCGCCTGGTCGTTATTGATCCATTGCGCGTAGATTTGCTTGCCGGCGGCAGGATCAACCTCCACCAGCCGCCCATCCTTGCCGTTGCACACCAGCAGGTGGCCCTGCGGCGACAGCGCCATGGCCAGCGGCCAGGACAGCAGCCCGCCCTGCGTCACCACGCGCCCGGTACCCGCGCTGGTGGTGCGCGTCAGCGCGTCCGGGATGGCGGCGATCAGGTTGTCCAGCCCGTCCGTCACGTAGAGCGTGCCGTCGGGGGCGAGCACGATGCCGGTCGGCCCGAGCAGGAAGTTGTCGCGGTCCGCCCGCTGCGCGAACCCGCTGCCCACGATGGTCTGGCTGGCCAGGACAGGCGGCTTGCCGTCCGGAATCGTCAGGCCCAGCCGTAGCACGATGGATTTCTTCACCACGACCGGCAGCCCGGTCGCCGGGTCCAGCACGCTGGGCGAGGGCACGCCGAAGCCCGCCATGCTGACGAACAGGGTGGCCGAGGCGCCATGGTCGTCGATGCCCATGTTGCCCCAGGGATCGTTGATGTTCGGCCCGGCCCAGGCGGTGACGAACCGGCCGCTGGAATCCAGCACCACCAGGCAGCCGTCGCCCTTGGTGGCGGTGGTGCCGTCCCGGCTCGGCGTGCTGCCCACGATGACCCAGCCGGATTTCAGCACGGCCATGGCGGTGGTCAGCCCGATGCCGCCGGGGCATTGCGGCAGGTGCTGCGGCAGCTTGGCGAACAGGTAGGTGTCGCGCGTGCCGGGCCGAAAGCCCACGATGGTGGTGCCGGTGCCCTGCAGGTTGGAGATGTTGTTGAAATTGTCGACCAGCACGTCGTCCTTGGCGATCTTGCCGGCGGTGACCGGCGAGACGACGACGGCGTAGGGGTTGACGTCACCATTGTCCGTGATGGTGGACGTGAGTGTCGCGTGGCGGTGCACGGTCTCCAGGAAGCCGGCTGACGGGTCGGCATGGGCGGCCCCGCCGAGAAGACAGAATGCGAGCAGTGCCGTCCTGGAAAAGAAGCGCAGGACTTTTGCTCCTGACGACGCCGATGCAGTCACGCACGTGGCGAGGCCGGCGCGTTGGTGTTGGCCAGCGCCGGCAGTGGAAATCCGCTCTGCTTTTGCAGCAAAGCAGGCATTGCTGTCGTTCGTCATGAGCATTCCCTCAGAACAGAATATTCGTGCGCAGCCCGAGGACAAACTCGCTGCCCACCTTGCGCGAAGGATCCACCGGATTGGCCAGCCCGCCGCCCGGGTTGAACACATATTGTAGGTCCGGCTGCAACTGCCACCAGGGATGGAACTGGTATTGATAGGTGAGTTCCACGAACGTCTCGCTCGTGCGCGCCGGCGTGTAGACGTCCGGCTGCGTGGCCGCGGTGTCCCTGTCGAACGCGGTGACCGCGTGGCTGACATGGGCGTACCCCGCGCCGAGCCCGATCGTGTCGGTCAGGCGGCCGCGGAACGGCCCGTGATAGACCACGCCGCCGTTGAAGCTGAAATCGGCCAGGTTCCGGTCCGCCTCCGGCGTGCCCATGATGCGGCCGAACACGCTGACGGAGCGGTTCGGCAGGGCGCTGTCGCGCCACACCATCTGGTCGGCCACGGCGTAGATCGAGTAGTCGCCCCGCCTGTGGAACGGCTCGCCGATGCCGGCGGGCGAGGCGAGCAGGTTGCCGCCGGTATCGATGCGCTGGTCGGAGAAGCGCTCGCTGTCGTACCAGAAACCGACGCGGTAGGTGTGGCCGAGCGGCGCGCCGTCGCCAGGATAGACCAGCGCGCCCACCGCCGGGTAGCTGTACTGCAGCTCCACGAAGGTCAGCGTGCCGCCGTTGAGCGGGAAGCTGGTGCCCGAGCGGTCCGCGCGCTGCGGGTCGCCGTCCGAGGTGGGCGCCGGGTTGCCGTTGAACACGCCGGCTAGCAGGGCGATCGCGTTGATCGGCCGGTAGCGCAGGCGTATGCCGAGATCCGACAGCGGGTAGGCCGGGCCGCCGCCGGGCAGGTCCACGGAGGGCACCAGCGGCCAGCCGAACATGGTGTTGACGAAATAGGCGCCGTTCGGACTGTAGATGAACTCCTGGTCCACGCTCTGCTGGCCGATCTTGATGTCGGCGCGGTCCTCGTCGAGGAAACGCTGGTCGTACCAGGCTTCCCACAGGCGGGTGGACCGGTCGGCCTCGATGCCGCTCGCGGTCTGCAGGCTGAGCAGGTTGTCCGTGCTGAGGTTGCGCCCGTGTATCTGCAGCGCGCTGATGTTGAGCAGGCCGCCGTACCAGCCGAACGCGCGCTGGGTGTCGAGCTGCATGATCGCCTGGGTCAGGCCGTCATAGGTCGGGCCGCGATGCACGCCGCCGGTGGCGTTGCCCAGCACCTCGCTGGTCTCCTGCACGGCGAGCGAGATGCCGTACCTGGCCAGCACCGTACGTATGCCGAACAGGTTTCCCAGCAGGAAATTAGTGCGCGAGAGGTCGCTCAGGAAGCCGGAGTAGCCCTGGCCGTCAGGAGTTGCCTGGTCCACGTTGATGGGCACGGACAGCGGTGGCGGGGCGGCCAGCGCCTGCGTGGTCCAGCCGCCCAGGGCCGTGACGATTGCGGAGATGCGAATAACTCTCATTTGCGATCAGATAGCGGCCGTGTTCGGCCGTGTCAACGGGGGACAATCGGGCAGGTGAAATTTTTCCGGGCATGAACCAACCGGCCCGCGCCTGTGCGCCCTGTCGCCTCCGCAGGACAGGCGGCTGGGTCAGCACGCCGACCGGGGCCAGGATTTCTGCTCGTTCACGGAGGACGGTCCTGCCTGCCTGGGAACCCCCCTTCGGCGGCCGGCTGAACTCCGGTTCAGTCGCCGGCGTTGCGGCCGGTTCAGCACAGGATCGGCCAGCATGGAATATACCGGGCAGCGTTTCATCAATGCGTCGCGCGGCAGGGTGTGGGCTGCGCTTACGGACACGCAGACGCTCGCTGCCTGCTTCGCCGCGCCGGACATGGTGCGCAAGGTGGCGGACGGGTCGTTCCGTCTGGGCCCGCCGATCAACCAGACGGTGACCCTCTCCGCTTCGCAGGCGCCCGAGACGCTGACCTACACGGCGCCGCAGGGCAGCCTCAGGGTGACCCTGGCCGAAGAGGGTCCGCAGATGACGCGGTTTTCGTACGTGCTGGACGCGCCGCCGGTGTCCGGGATCGAACGCCAGCTGGACAGCGTGCTGAGTGCCTTCCAGACGGAGGTTGCCGGGCCGCCGGAGATCGGCGCCGGCGGCCTGGCAAACGCTCAGGAGGCCGCGACAGGGGACTAGAAACCTGCCGCCGGCGGAGGCGGGGCCCCAGGCAAGATGCGGCAGCCTTCTGCCTCGTTATCTTTGAGGAAAGCTTGTCTGATCCTCCCGCGACCCGCCCCAGGGCGGCAGGTTCAGGCACTCCACCCGCGCGCCCGCCTCCCCCAGGACAAGCAAGCTGCGCGAAGCGGGCGAGACCTCCAGCCGCTGCATGAGGTCGACCGGCAGCCCGAGCGCCCAGGCAAGCACCGATCGCAGGACGTCCGCGTGGCTGACCAGGATGAAGCTGCCGCCCGGACGCTCCGCGTGCAGGCGCACGAGCATCGCGGCGGCGCGCGCCTGGACGTCCAGCATCGTCTCGCGTCCCGGCGGCGGCGCCAGGCTGCGATGGGTGTTCCACAGCGTCCAGTCTGGGCGGCCGTCGAGCGTGCTGAACGCCTGGCCTGTCCAGGCGCCGAAATCCACCTCGTCCAGCGCGGCATCCGGCTGCGGAGGCAGGCCGAGGACCTGGCCGATCGCCTGCGCCGTCTGCAGCGCGCGCGCCTGCGGGCTGCTGAAGATCGCGTGGGCGGCGGTGGAGGCCAGGCTTTCGGCGAGGCGGGCGGCTTCGGCCTGGCCTTGCGCGTTCAGCGGAATCGGCGTGCGGCCGGACAGGACGCGGCCGACGGCGTCCGTGCTGGCGTGGCGGATCAGGTGGAAGCGGGTTGCGGGCAGGTTTGTGCTCCCGGAAGGAAGGCCTTCTTTTTTGCAAAAAAGAAGCAAAAAACTTTTGCTCCTTCGACGCTGCGAGAGCGTCGGCTGTCTTGAAGCACCCGACTGGTGCGCGTCGGGGTGCCTGCCGGAAAAGGCGGCGCAGGAAGCAAAAGTTTTTTGCTTCTTCTTTTCAAAAAAGAAGGCCTTTCTTGCTTGCCAGGGTCAACCCGCAGCGAGCTGTATCACGTGCCCGCCACGAACGCCTCGGTGCGCAACCGGGCCTCGTGATCGTCAAACTGCTCAGGCGGCGACTTCATGAAATAGCTCGATGGTCCGACCAGCGCGCCGCGGACGCCGCGATCCATCGCCAGCTTGACGCAGCGTAGCGCGTCGATCACCACGCCTGCGGAATTGGGCGAGTCCCACACTTCCAGCTTCAGCTCGCAATTCAGCGGCGTGTCTCCGAACGTGGTGCCTTCGATACGTATGTGGCACCATTTGCGATCCTCCAGCCAGGGCACGTAGTCGCTGGGGCCGACATGGGCGTCGCGGTCGGAGAGGTGCTCGGCGAGCTGGCTGGTGACGGCGCGCGTCTTCGACAGCTTCTTCGATTCCAGCCGTTCGCGTTCAAGCATGTTCAGGAAATCGGTGTTGCCGCCGAAATTGAGCTGGTAGGTGCGGTCCACGCGCACGCCGCGCTCGCGGAACAGATTAGCCAGCACGCGGTGGAGGATGGTCGCGCCCACCTGGCTCTTGATGTCGTCGCCGAGTATCGGCAGGCCGGCGGCCTCGAAGCGCGCGCACCAGGCGGGGTCCGACGCGATGAACACGGGCACGCAGTTGACAAAGCCGCAGCCGGACGCGAGCGCCTGTTCGGCGTAATGATGCGTGGCCCGTTCGGAGCCCACGGGCAGGAAGGATATGACGATCTCGGCGCCGGCCGCGCGCAGGCTGGCCGCGACGTCCACCGGCTCGGCCGGGCTCTCGTGTACCACGTCGCGCACGTAGCGGCCGAGCCCGTCCAGCGTGGGGCCGCGCTGGACGATGACGCCCGTCGGCGCCACCTGGGCGAAGACGCGCGTGTTGTTCGGCGCGGCGCCGATGGCGCCCGCCAGGTCCTGGCCGACCTTGCCCTGCGAGATGTCGAACGCGGCCACCACCTCCACGTCGGCCACGTGATAGCCGCCGAGCGTCACGTTCATCAGGCCCGGCACGCGATGGGCCGGGTTGGCGGCGGCGTAGAAGGTGAGGCCCTGGACCAGGGATGACGCGCAGTTGCCAACCCCCACCAGCGCCACGCGTACCTTGGACAATGCTTCAACCCAACCCTGTGCCGGCCCGACCCCCGGGGCGGCTGGTGGAACGATTTCGCAAGGTAAGAAGTTGCTGGCCAACCACGAGACCGCGAGCACCGGAACCGGCTGGGCAGGATGGTGGTTGTTGACGGAACAATCCGAAGGAGGAGCGACCGAGATGGACGATGCAAAGCCGCACGAAGTGCACCTGCCCGACCGCGCCGAGGAGGCGCGCAACCTGGCCAGCGAGGGCCTGGAAGAGCTGCAGCACGGCAACAAGGAAGAGGGCAAGTTCCTGATCGACGAAGCCAGGGCGCTGGACAAGGCGGCGGCGGACGAGGTGGTGAAGAAGTAGGCAGGCGTCTTCGAGGACCGGGCACCCGGCCCGCAGCGCGGGCTGGCAGGCTCCAAGCGTCCGTCTGAAAACGCGCCCCGGCGGCCATCTGACAGGCCGGGCCAAGTTTTCGGACAGACTCCAAGTCAGCCGGCCTTTGCGTGCCTACTGTCCAGGCCGCGATCCGCCCCAGACACAGCCCCGATACCGCAAATGCGAGGGAACAAAAGTTTTTTGGTCCTTTTTTCAAAAAAGGACTGCTTTCTTCCTGCCGGATCTCCCGACCAGGCGTTCAGTGCAGGACGTCCCCGTCCGGGACCCACCCGGTTCCGGTCACGCTGCGCACCAGCAGCCAGTTCCGCCCTCCCGCACGCGTCTGCTGCTCCACCACCACGCGCATGCCGCGATTGAGGAACGCCCGCACGCCGGCCTCCTCGTTCGGGCTCAGCCGTATCGCCAGGTCCTGCACCAGAACGGTGCCGAAGCTCTCGCCCGATGCCAGGTGCAGGTTGAAATCGTAGGCGGGCAGCACGTCCGGCCGCAGCATACGCCGGTCCGCGGCGGCCACTGCCTCGCCTTGCGCCATGCCTTCGATGTGCAGGTGCTCGGCCACCGCCAGCGAGCCCACGATCGCCACCATCATCCAGCCCACCACCGCCAGCAGCCGCACCCGCGCCTGCCCCGCGACGGCGAGGCCCAGATCGGACGCCGCCTGCTGCAACGACCGGCGCAGCTCGGCCACCTGCATCATCGCGCGCTGCGTGTCCGATTCGGCTTCCTGGCGGGAGATGCGGGCGATGCCGAGCTGGCGCTCCAGGCTCATCTCGCGGGCGCCCTGGGTAAAGGAGGCGGTGCGCGCGCCGGCCGGCAGGCGCAGCGCCACGTCGGTCAGCGACAGGCGGTGATGGCCCAGATGCTCCAGCAGCTTGCGCCGCGCCGCGTCCGCCTCGCCGGGCTGTTCGGAGGCGAGCATGGGCAGCAGCTTCTGCAGCCGGGTGACGAACGCGGCGTCGGCAAAGGGGTCTGTGTCGGCCACGCGCCCAGACATATCAAGCACCCGCGCCTATGTCAGCCGGGGCCGCGTGCCGGGCTGTCCCACGCTCTAGCCGGGCACCGGCGCGGGCAGCAGACCGAGCAGTGCCGCCACCAGGTCGCCGGGCAGGAACGGCTTGGAGCAGGCGATCCAGTGGGCGTGCTCGGGCGGCACGCCCTCTCTGCCGTAACCCGACATCAGCAGGAACGGTATGCCGCGCGCCTCCAGCAGTTCGGCCACCGGATAGACGCGCTTGCCGCGCAGGTTCACGTCGAGCACCGCCACGTCCGCCGCCACGCCGCGCGCCGCCAGCAGCGCCGTCTCCACCGTGCTGAACGGCCCGACGATCTCGCAGCCATGCTCCACCAGCGCCTCTTCCAGCAGCATGGCCACCAGAAGCTCGTCCTCGACGATCATGACGCGGCGGCCGGCCAGGACGCCCTGACCCTGCGGGCGCTTGACGTGCGGTGTGGCTGGATTGTCACTCATTCGACACCAACGCCCGGAGGCGGGCTAACGACGCGTTCCAGCAACGCACATAAACGCGCGCGCAGTCCGTCGGGGCGGAAATCCAGCGTGGCCCCGCCGCCCAGCTCGTGCGACAGGCCGCGCTGGATGAGCAGCGTGCCGAAGCCGGTGCGCGAGGGTGGCGCCACTTCCGGGCCGTCGGCCTCGATCCAGTCCAGCACAAGCCATTTCATCGGCGCGCCGGGCGGGGCGTCATCGGCCGCGCTCAGCGTCCAGTTGACGCGCACCCGCCCGTCCGACTGGGACAGCGCGCCGTATTTCACCGCGTTGGTCGCTAATTCGTGAACGGCCATGCCGAGCGCCAGTGCGGCGGAGGGTGTCAGCAGCACTTCGCCGCCATCGAGCACGACGCGTCCTATGTCGCGGCCGCCGAACGGGCTCATCTCCTTGTCGACCAGGTCGCGCAGCCTGACGCTCATCCAGTTCTCCCGGCTGAGCAGCGCGTAGGAGCCGGACAGCGCGTGCACGCGGCCGAGAAAAGCCTCCCCGAACGTGTCGAGGTCGTCGGCCCGGCGCAGCGTCTGCGAGGCCAGCGACACCACGACGGTGAGCATGTTCTTCACCCTGTGGTTCAGCTCGTCGACGAGCAGGCGCTGGTGCTGTTCGCCGCGCACCACGCTGGTCACGTCCAGGAAGGTGACGAGCGTGCCGCTGACCACGCTGTTGCCGCCGCGATACGGCAGGATGCGCATGATGAAGTGCATGCCGCCGTCCACGCTGGTGACCTGTCGCTCGAGCGGCTCCACCGTCTTCAGCACCGCCGCGGTGTCCTGGCCGAGCGTATCGTAGCGCAGGCTGCTGACGATGTCGGTCAGCTTACGCCCGATGTCGCCGGGGATCAGGTTGTAGATCGTGGCGATGGCGGGGGTGAAGCTGCGCACCACCAGCTGGCGGTCCAGGAACACGGTGGCGATCTGCGTGCTGTCGAACAGGTTCTTGAGGTCGTTATTGACCCGGTCCAGCTCCTCCACCTTGTCCTGCAGCTGGGCGTTGACCGTGTGCAGCTCCTCGTTGACGGACTGGATCTCCTCCTTGCTTGTCTCCAGCTCCTCGTTGGTCGATTGCAGCTCCTCGTTGACGGAGTGCAGCTCCTCGTTGGCCGAGCGCAGCTCCTCGACGGCGGTCTCGTGCTCCATGGTGACCGACTGCAGCTCCACGCGCGTCTCGGCGAGCACGTCGGACACCGCTTCGTAGCCCACCTCCTGGCGGCCAGGAGGCAGCACGCGGCCCAGTAGCCGCGCCAGGGTCGGTTCCACCTGGCCGACTGCCTGCCGGAGATAGGAGTTGGATTTCGTGGCCTGCTCCTCGGAGGTCTGCCGCGTTGAAGCGTCAGGGCGCGTCGCTACCGGGTCTTGCGGCTGGGCCGTGCGCTCGGGATGCTCCAGGCGCCGGATGTCGCGCTGGCCGAGATGTATCCGCGGGCTGCGCACGTTTCGCCGCAGGAATATCCGCGCCGGCTTGTCCAGAGGCGTGAACAAATCCTCGTGACGCGCCGTGCTCTCGGAGATGCCGAGGATCAGGATGCCGTCCGGCGCCAGCGAGTAGTGGAAGCTGGGCACCACCCGCGCCTGCAGGTCGGCATCCAGGTAGATGAGCAGGTTGCGGCAGGAGACCAGGTCCATGCGCGAGAACGGCGGGTCGCGCACCAGGCTGTGGGCGGAGAAGGTGCAGATGTCGCGTATCTCCTTGGCCACCACGTAGCCCGACTCCAACGGACGGAAGAAACGGTTCCGCCGGTCCGGCTGCATTCCTTCCAGCAGCATGCTCGGGTAGCGGCCGAGCCGCGCGGTGCCGATCGCCGGCTCGTCGATGTCGGTGGCGAAGATCTGCACGCGCGGCGGGCCGCGCATCGTGTCCATGTGTTCGCGCAGCAGGATGGCCAGCGAGTAGGCCTCCTCGCCTGTGCTGCAGCCCGGCACCCAGACGCGCACCGTATGGTGGGCCTGGCGGCCGGCGAACAGCCGGGGCACCACCACGCGCTCGATCACCTCGAACGCCTCGCTGTCGCGGAAGAAGCTGGTGACGCGTATCAGCAGGTCGCGGAACAGCATCAGCGCCTCGGCGGTGTCCTCCTCCAGCAGGTCCGCATATTGCGAGAACGTCGCCACGTCGCGCACCTGCATGCGGCGGTTCACGCGCCGCAGAAAGGTCTTTTCCTTGTAATTGGAGAAATCGTGGTCGATGCGCGCGCGCAGGAGGGCACAGATGCGCAGGCGCAGCACCTCGGTTGCGGGTTCGCTGTGGTCCTCGTGCGCCGGCGCCTCCAGCCTGGTGCCGAGCAGCCGGACCAGGTGGCCCGGCATGTCCTGCACCGCGCTGACCAGGTCGACCGCGCCGGTGGCGATGGCGCCTGCGGGCATGCCGTCATAGTGCTGCACGCTGTGGGACTGGTCGTCCGCAAAGCTCTGCGCCATCGTCAGGCCGCCGGTGGCGCGTATCGCCTTCAGCCCGAGCGCGCCGTCGCTCCCGGTGCCGGAGAGCACGATCCCCACGGCATCCTCGCCGAGCCCCGCGGACAGCGTGTCGAAGAAGCCGTCGATCGGACGGAACTCGCGCTTGGTGTCCAAGGGCGGGACCGTGACGTGCAGGCAGCCTTTCCGGTAGACGGTGGTGGTGTGCGGCGGCGGGACATAGATGGTGTTCGGACGTAGGTCATCGCCGTCCTCCACCTCGCGTACCGGCATGGCGGTCCAGCGCTGCAGTATCTCTCCGAGCAGGCTGCGCCGGTTTGCCGGCAGGTGCAGCACCACCACGAACGCCAGGCCGGTATCGGCCGGCATGGCGCTGAAGAACGAGCGGAACGCTTCCAGCCCACCGGCCGAAGCGCCGATCCCCACGACTTTCAAGGGGACTTTCTTAGAGTTCGCTTGACGCGCCCCGGCGGCCATCTGACACGCGTTCGCCGTGCTCCGGTGCGCATCGCCCAGCGGCAACTCCGCTTCGGTGCTCGCGACGCGCCAGCCGACAGGCCAGGCCACGTGGTCAAACGGACTCTCCGGCGCGCGGCTGCGTCTGCTGGTTCATGCAAGGTTGCGAAGTATGCATCGCGACAACGGGAGGTTGCAATGGTCACCATGTTACCGTCGCATCTCTCGTCCAGGGCCCGCGCAGCCGTAGCGCGTGCGCCATCGCTTGGCCATCACGCCGCATCTCACTGCCGATAACCGCTACGTGAGGGGATCGCATTGTGATCGCCGGCCTCGCCGGACACCGGCTGTCACGTTGTGTCGCGCAAGACTCCTTGACCGCGCCGTGCGTGCACCCCTCCTACTCACGCGTGCCCGGCTCGGACGGAAACATGACAGCCATTATCCAGGAAGCCGCGCCAGCGCCGATGCTGCAGAGCCCCGCTCTGCCCGGCCTCATCAGGACCAACCGGGACCTGCGTATCGATTTCTTCCGCGGCCTGTCGCTGTGGTGGATCTTCACCGATCACGTGCCGGCCGACGTTCTGGGCGTGTTTTCCATACGCAATTTCGCGCTGGCCGATGCCACCGAGGTGTTCGTGCTGCTGGCGGGCTACGCCGGCGGCATCGCCTATGGCGGCACGCTGCGCAGCCAGGGCTGGATGTCCGCCGGAGCGGACGTGGTGCGCCGCGCCTGGACGCTGTACATCGCCCACATCTTCCTGTTCGTGATCTTCGCGGCCCAGGTGGGCATGTCGGCCACCAAGCTGGACCGCGCGGACTTCCTCGACGAGATACACCTCAACGTTCTGGGCGAGGCGCCCTACCGGGCCCTGTTCGAGGCGCTGACGCTGCACTTCCAGCCGGCCTACCTCAACATCCTGCCGCTCTACGTGGTACTGCTTCTGCTGTTCGCGCTCGCCTTGCCGCTGCTCTACCGGCCAGGCCTGCTCGCCGGGCTGTCGCTGGCGCTCTACGTCGCCGCCCGGCTGTTCTCGTTCAACCTGCCGAGCTGGACCGGCGGCGGCTGGTTCTTCAACCCGTTCTGCTGGCAGCTCCTGTTCATGATGGGCGCCATACTCTCCTTCGCGCCTGGCGAGGTGCCGCGGCGCTTGGTTCCGCTGTTCGACTGGTGCGCGGTGCTCTTCGTCGTCTTCGGCGTGTTGATGCAGTGGCTGGTCTGGCCGCAGGTCGTAAGCCTGGCCTGGCTTCCTGCCGGCCTCCAGCACGCGCTGTTCGACGTGGACAAAGCCGGCCTGCATCCGTTCCGCCTGATCTCCATACTTTCGCTCACCTGGCTTGTCGCACGGCTCATCCCGAAAGGGGCGCGCTGGCTGACCTCCTGGGCGGCCAACCCGTTCGTGCTGGCGGGGCAGCACTCGCTGCCGGTGTTCTGCGCCGGCATCTTCCTGGCGTTCCTCGGCCGGCTGGCCAGCGAGGCGAACACCGGCTGGGCGATGCAGGTTGCGGTGAACGTCTCTGGCGCGGCGCTGCTCTGGGCGGTGGGGGCGGTTGCTGCGTGGTACGCCAATAAGGGCCGCGCCAAGGGGCGGGCGCGGGCGCCGGAGCCTGAGTTGCCGCCTTAGGCGGTGGCGCGGTCGACCCTGACGAGTGTCAGGAAGCGGCTATTCTCCAGGCCGGCCGATAGTGGTTAGCGTTCCGGTCACACTGATGCGTCAGATTGTGCCTTGGCGGAACGCGCATGGAAGCCGGGTGCAACCACGCAGCCCTCCGCCGCATTGAGGCCGGCATGGCTGAAACGAAAGACAGCAGGCACGTCATGGTGGAAGCCCGCCCGAGACCGCAGCACAAGGCGATCGACGCGTGGATCGCGGCCGACCTCGCCCGGCGTTACGAAGCCACGCTCGCCGAGCCGCTGCCGGCCGACCTGCTGGCCCTCCTGCGGGACTAGACGCGGCCCGTCCTGTGCGCGCCATAGCCATCCAATGCGCGCCTGGTGCCGACAAGCAGGCCAACATCGCGCAGCTTGAGGAGCTCATCGCCCGCGCTGCCGGAGACCGGCGTCCGGCGCTCGTCAGCCTGCCGGAAATGTGGAGCTGCCTCGGCGCCAGCCGCGAACACAAGCTGGTCCAGAGCGAGACGCTGCCCCCCGCCGCATCCGGCCCCGCTTACCGCTTCCTGCAACAGACGGCGCGACGCCTCGGCATCGTCCTGCATGGCGGCTCGATCGGCGAGCGTGAGGGCGACACGCTCTACAACACCACGCTGGTGTTCGGCCCGGACGGCGCCGAGCTCGCCCGCTACCGCAAGATACACCTGTTCGACGCCACCACGCCGGGCGGCCAGGGCTACCGCGAAAGCAGCCTGTTCGGCGCCGGAAGCGCGCTGGCCACCTGCCGCATCGGCGCGCCCGGCGCCGAGCTGACACTCGGTCTGTCCATCTGCTACGACCTCCGCTTTCCGGAACTGTACGCAGGCCTGCGCGCGGCCGGCGCCGACGTGATCGTCGTGCCGTCCGCCTTCACCGTGGAGACCGGCCAGGCGCATTGGGAGATCCTGCTGCGTGCCCGCGCCATAGAGACCCAGTGCTGGATCGTGGCCGCCGCCACCACGGGCACCCACCATGACGGCGCAGGCCGGCCGCGCGCGACCTACGGACACAGCCTGATCTGCGACCCTTGGGGACGTGTGGCCGCGGCCGCCGGGACAAGCGAGGCAGCGATCGAGGCGGTCATCGATACCGGGCAGATCGCGGAAGTCCGGGCGGCGATGAACCTGGCGGGGAGCAGGGAGGCGAGAAAGCAAGGCCTTGTTTTTTGAGGGGCAGCAGAAACGACTGCTGCACCGGCGCGGGAGCAGGGGATGCGGCCTTTCAGCAGGCGGCCTGCTATCCGTGCGTCACGTCTGCGCGGGCTGGCGCTGGCCGGACGAGGCGCCGACGGCAACACGCGTCTGCAGGCTCAGCAGGCGTTCGAAATAGCCTATCGTCCGGCCAAGGCCCTGCTCCAGGGCCACGTTCGGCTGCCACCCAAGCGTGGCGCGGGCAAGCGAGATGTCCGGGCAGCGTTGCAGGGGATCGTCCTGCGGCAACGGCGCGTGCACCAGCTTCGACCTCGCACCCGTCATGGCGATGACGCGCTCGGCCAGCTCGCGCACCGTGATCTCGTGCGGGTTGCCCAGATTGACCGGGCCGGTGACGCCGTCAGGCGTGGCCATCATGCGCACGAAGCCGTCTATCAAATCGTCCACGTAGCAGAACGCGCGCGTCTGCAGGCCGTCGCCGTAGAGCGTGATGTCCTGCCCGGTGAGCGCCTGTATGATGAAGTTCGACACCACGCGGCCGTCCTGCGGGTGCATGCGCGGGCCGTAGGTGTTGAAGATGCGCACCACCTTCACGCGGGTGCGATGCTGGCGGTGGTAGTCGAAGAACAGCGTCTCCGCGCAGCGTTTGCCCTCGTCGTAGCAGGCGCGCGGACCCAGCGGGTTGACGTTGCCGCGGTAGCTCTCCGGCTGCGGGCTGACCGTGGGGTCGCCGTAGACCTCGCTCGTGCTGGCCTGGAAGACCTTGGCGCGGGTGCGCTTGGCCAGGCCGAGCATGTTGATCGCGCCCACCACGCTGGTCTTGGTCGTCTGCACCGGGTCGAACTGGTAGTGTATCGGGCTGGCGGGGCAGGCCAGGTTGTAGATCTCGTCCACCTCGACGTAGAGCGGGAAGGTGATGTCGTGCCGCATCGCCTCGAAGTTCGGGTCTCCCAGCAGGTGGCCGATGTTGTCCTTCGAGCCGGTGAAGTAGTTGTCCACGCAGAGCACGCTGTGGCCGTCGCCGAGCAGCCGCTCGCAGAGGTGGGAGCCCAGGAAACCGGCGCCGCCGGTGACCAGGACCTTCTTCTTGGTGATGCTCATGGGGAAGGGGTGCTTTCTGGCGGCGGGGGAGGGGAAGTCTGGCCTGAAGACGCCTGGGCGCGGGCGGCCCGACGCGGCCGTGCCCGACCGGGCGCATCCGGTCGGCGGGACGTCTGATACCAAAGGGCGCAGCGATTGTCTTGCGGAACAAAGCAGGCGGTTCGCCTGGGAACCAGGCTCTCGCCCCTGTCGGACGAGGGTGGCGGAGAGCTACGCCTCACCGTCGCGCGACGGCGCTGGCAGGCGCCTTTTGCGCCGTCCCGGAGACGGACCTGTTCCCCTCACCACGATCCCTGGCAAAAGCCCGGACGACAGCAATCCGCAGCTTTTCAGGACACCTGATTATGGACATGGCACAGACAAGCTGGGTTGGCAGCGCCAACGCGGCGGACTGCGACTTCCCCCTGCAGAACCTGCCGTTCGGCGTGTTCTCCACGCTGGCCGATCCCGCTCCGCGCGTGGGCGTGGCGATAGGCGACCTGATCGTGGACCTGGCAGGACTGGGCGACCGACTGCCGGACACCGGCGGCAGCTTACGCCGCCCGGCACTGAACGGCCTGATCGCGCAGGGCCCGGCGTGCTGGCGCGGCCTGCGGCAGGCGCTGGCTTGCCTGCTGGCCGAGGGCAGCGCCCTGGCGCGAGACACCGCGGCGCAGGCGCGCGTGCTCGTCCGCCAGGCGGACGCCACCATGCATCTGCCGGTGGCCATCGGCGACTACACGGATTTCTACTCGTCGCGCCACCACGCACAGAACGTGGGCGCGCTGTTCCGCGACCCCGCTCGCGCGCTGAACCCGAACTGGCTGGAGATGCCTGTGGGCTACCACGGCCGGGCGTCCTCGGTCGTCGTCAGCCCCGCGCCGGTGCGCCGGCCGGCGGGCCAGATCAGGCGGCCGGACGCGCTCCGCCCGGTTCTGGCGGCCTGCGAGCGGCTGGATTTCGAGCTGGAGGTGGGCACCGTCATCGGCGTGCCCAGC
>CAHJWU010000044.1 GCA_903643085.1 Rhodospirillales bacterium | reverse complement strand
CTCGGCCCGGCCCGGCGGCCTGCTGCTCGTGGCGCATGACGTGCCCGACGACACCGCGCCGGCGCTCGCGTCCCTGCTGCAGGTGGCGCTGCGGGACCTGCGGATAACGCTGGTCACCAGTGCCGAGCGGCATACCGTGTCACACGCCGTTCTCACCGACGCGGTGCAGGCGTCCATACACGTGCACGTGGGCTATGCGCGCGAGCCTGTGGCGCCTTTGCGCGTGATCGACTCCATGGCGGCGCGCAAGCCCGTCATACACCTCGCTCTGGGCAGGCCGCCTATGGTCAGGGACGAGATGTCGCAGATGCAGATGCTCGTGGAGCCTTTCCGCACAGGGTTCGTCGCACACAGCCAGGCCGAGGCGGTGAGCCTGGTCAATCAGATAAGGGCGGACGCCGCGATGCGCGACGTCTTCCGACGCAACCTGGACCGTGTTGCGGCCACATTCAACGCCATGATCGAACGCAGCATCTGGGAACTCCTCGCATGACGCACTCGCTCGCGTGGGTGACGCCATTCAGCAAGGCCTCCGACATCGGTGCCTTCTCACGCAACCTGCTCACCGAGTTCGCCCAGTCCGGCCCCTCGTCAGGCATCTCCCCGAGCGTCGTCGTGCACGAAAACGAGCAGACATACTGGAGCCAGCTGGCCACCATACCCCTGACGGGCGGTGCCGCCGATTTCCAGATCGTATCCGCGTTCGATTTCAAGATATTCAACATCGGCAACAACGCGGAAAACCACGACTACATCAACCGGCTTGCTCTGCGTATCCCCGGTGTCGTCATCGTGCACGACCTCGTCATGCAGCATTACCTGGCCTGGCGCGTGTTCGAGCAATCCAAGCGGGCGGATCTGTACGCGCGGTTGATGGCCGAATATTACGGCACGCGCGGGCTGGACATCGTGAACTCGTCGCGCGTGTGCTGTGCGACGCGCAACCCCATCTACGCGCCGTGGGACACGCCTCACGTCGACTCGACCCCGCTGATCGAGCCGTTCGTACGCAGCGCCGCGGCGATTGTGGTTCATTCCGGCTTCGCGGAATCGTTGCTGCGGCCGCTGTTCGACGGGCCCATGCTGCGTCTCCAGCTGCCGTGGGACAAGAAGCCGTCGCTGAACGACGCGCAGTTCGACCTTTGGGCGAAAGCGGCCAAGGGACGCAGCCGCTGCACCATCGCCGCTTTCGGCCATATCGGGCGAGCCAAGAACCTGGAGACGGTGATCCAGGCATGTGCCGACTCACGCGTTCTGCGCGAGCGCGCCAAGCTCCTGATCGCCGGCTACCCTGGCGACGCGCATTACGTGGAGCAGCTGAAGCTGATGGTCTCCCATCTTGGCCTGGCGCACATGGTCGAATTCGAGTTCTCGGTCTCCGACCAGCGTCTGATGGCGTTGCAGCACGAGGCGGACGTTTTCGTGAACCTGCGCTATCCGAACACCGAGAGCGCGTCCGGATCACTGATCGAGCAGATGAACGCCGGCAAGCCGGTGGTGATCTATCCGTCTGGGGCTTACGCCGAGGTGGACGACAACGCCGCGGTCAAGGTCGACAGGAACGGCGGCGCACCGGCGGTGGGCGCGGCGATGGAGCGGCTGGTTCTCGATGCGGCCGCCCGTGTGCGCATCGGCCGCGCAGGACGCGCCTTCGCCAGGCGCATGGGCCGGCGGGAATATGTAGGGCAGCTCTCGGAGTTTCTCGTGAAGAACGAGGCGTTGCTGCGTCAGCGCGGCCGCTGCGTGGCTGGGCAGAACCTGCCGGTGCACCTGCCGCAACGCCAGGAGGTGGGGCTTGCCTGGGCAGGCGAGCTGGACCGTACGCGGTGGCTGCTCTCGGGGCTCGATGCGTCGAACCTGGAAGTCGACATGACGGTGTTCCGTGACTGGGACGATGAGAGGCTGCGGCGGTACATCGTCATAGGTTTGTTCGGCCATCTCGATGACGGCGTGCTCGACAGGGCGGTCCAGGAACTGATGGCGCAGTCCGACCGGTGGGACCTGTCGCAAGCGGTCTGCTCGGCCTACCTGCTGACGCGCATCGCCAGGGGCACCGAAGCGCGCATGGTGCCGCTCGTCGCCGCCGCGCCTGTCCTGCGCGCGCACACGTGGCAGATCCTGTCCGGACTCGAGGCGCAGATCTTCATAAGCGCCTGCTATCTGGGCCTGCTGGGACGGGAGGCGGAGCCGAACGAAGTGGACCGCTACTCCGTCCGTCTCGGTAGCGACAACACGCGCAACGTCGTGCGGGAGTTCATCTCCAGCCAGGAATTCATGCGCCGCGGCGTGGCGCCGGACGCACTCAAGAGCATACGCGACTGGTGCGACGGCACCCAGCCGGTCGTGGACGCGCCCGAAATACCCTTGGACACACCTATATTCATGACGTCCGACATACCGGAGTCGGCGCGTTTCCTCACGGCGGGGTGGCACGAGGCGGAACGGCACGGCGTGTGGTCGCGCAGCCTGATCAGCGGGCTGCGGTTCCGCCTGAGTGACCGCGCAGCCAAGCCCCTCACTCTCGCCATCTCCGGCCGGGCCGTCGCCGCTTCTCCTGCGCGGCCGCGGTCGGGAAGCATCGCTTGCAATGACGGCGAGGTGTTCGACTGGGCTGTCGATAACGAGAACTGGTTCACGCTGCGCGTTGGCCTGTCACCCGCCGCCACGGAGAACGGGCAGGTGAGCGTCGTCGTCTCCTGCCGCGAGCTGATCAACCCGGCGGATTCGGGCCTCGGCGCGGACACACGAAACCTTGGTTTTTGCCTGCGTGAGATCCTTGTGACAAACAGCGCCGAAGCGGCCATGCCAGGGGCGCTTTGACCCGGCATGGTCCCGAGGGAGGTCAGGATTGGCGTCAATGCGCGTCATCGGATGGTTTGGACGCCGGAACTCGGGCGATGAAGCCTTTCGGATCGTACACAAGCTCATTTTGCCGGAAGTGGACCTGGACTGGCTGGTGCACGGCGTAGGCTTCACCAACCCGGCGGCTCTGGACGACGATCTTGTTCTAATCAGCGCCGGCGACATCGTGTCACCCTTCTACTTCGACCTGATTCCGGAGACCGCCCGTATCATCGTCTACGGCATAGGCCTGGGGTGGGAGGGCCAGATCGAGGTGCTGGCGGCGGTCAGGCACCGCATCCTGGCCGTCTGGGTGCGCAACAGCTGCGATGTCGAAGCCATACGCGCATTGGGCATCGACACCTACTACACGCCCGACATCGCGTTCCTTCTGCACCGGCTGAAGGCACCGTCCGACACACCCGCGCCCGACCGGCGTAAGAAGGCGATCGTCACCGTGACGGACAGCCCCCGCGCGGATGCGTTGCGTCGCAATGACTGCTCCCGTTACCTGCAGGTGCAGAACTTCGCCGTGCAGCTTGCCGCGGCCTTGGACTATGTCGCGCAATACTACACCGTCGAGTTCGTGCCGTTCTCGTTCGACCGCAACGATTTCGACCTGGCGGCCATTCACGACGTGATACCACGCATGGCCGCGCACCAGGCCGTCCACGTCATCGAAAGCGAGATGACCCCGCTCACCGCCATTGAGCACTTTCGCAGCGCGGATCTGATCATCTCGACCAAGTTCCACGGCGTGATCTACGCCCTGTTGAACCACACCCCGTTCATCGCCGTGTCGGACACACGCAAGGTGCGCCTGCTATGCGAGGAGACCGGCTTCCCGGAGCTGTACCTGGCTCCGGCCGAATTCCACGTTGCCGCCTTCAAGCGCGCCCTCACCGATGCCGAACAGCCTGAAACCAGGGGGAAGATCGGGAAAGCGTCGGACCGCTTGGTCGGTCAGGCGGAGCTGGAGGCAGAGCGGCTCCGTGATGTCTTGCTGTCGGCGCGCGCTTCTTGACATCAAGACCGGCCGGCCGGACCTGAGAGTCTTCAGGCGGGCTGGTTGCGAAACCGGCTGGATTTGCTTCGGGGGGAACCTGGCCCGCGCGTCAAGGTGTCCGGGACGCGGCGCAAAGCCGCCCGTCCCAGGCGGGTCTGCGGACCTGAAGGAACACCTCTGTCGTCCGGCCGTTAGGCGTCCGCGTGACCAGCAAGACCGCGAATAGGGAAATCCATGTCCAGTTCCAAGCACCCCAAAGACCTCTCCCCTGACGTTCCCCGCCCGCCGAGCGACCTGGATCGCAACCCTGGCATAGGCGCGTCCAAGGGTGCGTTCCGAACCGGGGAGGACCCCGAAAGCATCGAGGCCGACAACACGTTCGAAGGCGACGTCGAGAACGGCACCAACGACCAGGGCGGCGTGTCGGAGCACGAGGAAGGCCGCACCAACAAGTGATTGCTGCGCCGGGCGCGCGGGGGGGGGGGCACCCCTCCCGCTCCCGGTAGAGTTCCGGCACCTTGGTGGTGGTCAGAGCGGCGGTTCTATCAGACAGGAACTGCTCGCTTCCCATGTTGCTTGCCGGACACAGTGACACTTGGAAGCACCGGTGTTGCACGCAAGCACTCCCGAAACGATCCATTTTGGCGGACACAGGCGCATCAACAAGCAGCCAGAAGAGCCATGAAACTTCGTAACACCCTCGCCGCCACGTGTGCACTCCTGCCTACGGCGGCCGCTTCCCAGCCGATCTCCGGCCCTTATGTAAGCTTGGGTGGCGGCGCCGACTTCCTGCAGAATCAGGAGGTCAAGCCCTATGAGGGCTTCGGACCCCTACGTAAGGATTACACTTTCCATCCCGGCACGGCCGGGCAGGCAGGCATCGGTTACGGTCTGGGCAACGGATTTCGACTGGAGCTGAACGGCGATTACGCTTACGCGCATGTTCGCGGCGTCAAGGCCGACATTCCGCTGCGCGGCGGCGGTCATGAGCAGCAATATGGCGGCTTCCTGGATGCCATCTACGATTTCGATCTGAACCTGCCGGTCATGCCTTATCTGGGCGCGGGTGCCGGCGCACAGGCTTTGGAATTGGACGGCATCAACGCCAGCCAGTATGGCAGGGCCACCCGAAACGTGGCGCCCGAGACGAAAACCGCGTTCGCCTATCAGGGCATTGCTGGCCTGAGCGTCCCGCTGTTCCTACCAGGCCTTTCCCTGACCGCGGAGTATCGATTTATCGGCATGATCGATCCTCAGCCGTATGTTCGTGGTCCGGCGACAACCGTGCGAAATGGCGAGGTTCTGCAAGACCGGGGCACGTTCAAGGACATCTTCAACCACGAAGCACTGATCGGACTGCGCTACGCGTTCGGCCGCCCGCCTGCACCGCCGGCGCAGGCGCAGACCGCCGCCGCGCAGACCGCAGCACCCGCGCCTGAACCTTCGCGCACCTACCTCGTGTTTTTCGATTGGGACCGCGCGGACCTCACCGCCCGCGCGCGCCAGATCGTGGCCGAGGCGGCGCAGGCGTCCACGCACGTGCAGACGACGCAGATCGCGGTGAACGGCTATACGGACCTCTCCGGCACCGCTGCCTACAACCAGCGCCTGTCGGTGCGGCGCGCGCAGAGCGTGGAAACCGAGCTGGTGCGCGACGGCGTGAACCGGAGCGAGATCAGCATACACGGGTTTGGCGAGAGCCATCCGCTGGTGCAGACGGCGAAGGGCGTGCGCGAGCCGCAGAACAGGCGGGTGGAGATCATCCTCAAATAGGCGGGCGAGACCTGCTTCTTGAAGAAAGCGGCGGAAGATTTTTGCTCCCGCCTGCGCCGAGGCACGTCCTGCCTCGGCCAGCAGGCGTGCCGGCGGACCGGACAACGTGTCCTGGGAGCGCATCGGCAAAAGTCTCTTGCTGCTTTCGTCAGAGAAGCAGGCCGCGCTTCCTCACGCCGCCAGCAACTCCCGCAAGGCCCCCGTAAGATCTCCCATCCCGAACGGCTTGGGCAGGAACCTGATGTCCGCCGCTTGCAGGGCCCGGCGCAGGGAGGCATCCGCGTAGCCCGACATCAGTATCGCCGGCAGCCCGGCCTGGCCCTCGCGCAGCGCGCGCACCAGTGCCGGCCCGTCCAGCCCGGGCATCACCACGTCCGAGATCACGCAGGCCAGCGCGTTGCGCAGACCGCCGGCCTCCACCAGCTCGAGCGCATCCTCCGCGCAGGAGGCGGCCACCACCTGCCAGCCGGCGCGTTGCAGCACGCGCTCGGCCAGGCGGCGCACAGGCGCTTCGTCGTCCACCAGCAGGAGCGTGCGGCTGAGCCGCGGCGCGGGCGCGGGCGGCGCCCATGCTGCGGCGGCCGGCTGCCAGATCGCGGATTCCTCGTGGCGGGGCAGCAGGATGTCGAAGCGGGTGCCTTCGCCTGACACGCTGTGCACCGTCATGTAGCCGCCGGACTGGCGCACGATGCCGTGCACGGTGGACAGGCCGAGCCCGGTGCCGCCGGACTCGCGGCGCGTGGTGAAGAACGGCTCGAAGATGCGGGGCAGCACGTCCGGCGGGATGCCGGTGCCCGTATCGGCCACGCTCAGCAGCGCGTAGCGGCCGGGCGGCACCGTCTCGCCGCCCAGGCTTTCCGGGCTCAGCTTCAGCTCGTGCCCGGTGGTGATGCGCAGCCGGCCGCCGCCCGGCATGGCGTGGCGCGCGTTCACCGCCAGGTTGGTCAGCACCTGGTCGAGCTGCGTGGGGTCCATTTTGACCTGGCGGCCCGGCTCCTCCAGCGCCAGTTCCAGCTTCATGCCGGCACCGAGCAGCCGCTCCAGGATGCTGGTTATTTTGCGTATGGCCTCGTTCAGCGCCAGCACGCGCGGCTGCAGCGTCTGCTGCCGGCTGAACGCCAGCAACTGCCGCACCAGTGCGGCGCCGCGATCCGCACTCTCGTGCACCATCTTGAGGTCCGCGGCGTCCTCCACCCGGCCGCCGGCGCGCGACTGCAGATCCTCGGTGGCGCCGATGATGGCGGTCAGCAGGTTGTTGAAATCATGCGCGATGCCGCCGGCCAGTTCGCCTACCGCCTGCAGCCGCTGCGCCTGGCCGAGCTGCTCCTCGATGTCGCACTCGCGCGTGATGTCCGTCACCCGCAGCAGCGCGCTGGAGGGCGGCACGGGCAGCAGGGACAGCCGCAGGGAGCGGCGCACGCCGTCCGCGGTGCGCGAGACGGTGATCTGCTCCTGCCGCCCGTCCCGCAGCTTGGTCTGCAGCGCGCTGGCCTGTTTCGGCAGCGTGGCCCAGGCCGCCTCGCCGTCCGCGGCGCCGGTCAGCGCGGTGAAGCGGGGGTTGGACCGCAGGACCAGCCCGTCGGCATCCAGCACGGCCACGCCGTCCGCCTGGTCGAGGAAGACGGTCTCGGCGACCGCGGCGTCGCGGCGGAACAGGCGGCCGACTTTCAAGGAAGGCAAGGCCTTCTTTTTTGCAAAAAAGAGGCGAGAAACTCTTGTCCCTGCGCCTGCCCGGCGGCGCGCTCTGGTTCTGCCGGCGCGCGTGCCGGCAGGAGCGGCGCGTGCCGTGGTGCAGGCGGGGAAGCAAAAGTTTTTTGCTTCTTTTTTGCAAAGAAGGTCTTGCCTGCTTTCACAACCGCCCCGGCCGCGTCCGAAGCCGCCAGACGAACGCAATAACCTCAGCCACCGCCTTGAAGTGCTCCGCCGGTATTTCGGTATCGATTTCCACCCGGAACAGCGCGCGTGCAAGAGGCGGATTGGCCACAATCGGCACGCGATGTTCGCGGGCGAGCTCGCGTATCCGTGCCGCCACCTCGTCCGCCCCCTTGGCCACGATCCGCGGTGCCCCCTGCGCGCCGCGCTCGTAGGCCAGCGCCACCGCGTAATGCGTGGGGTTGGTGATGACGACGGAGGCTTTCGGCACGGCGAGCAGCATGCGCCGGCGCCGGCGGGACCTGGCGAGCTGGCGCAGACGCTGCTTGATCTGCGGGTTGCCCTCGCTTTCCTTGTGCTCGTCGCGCAGCTCCTGAAGGCTCATGCGGAGCTGGCGCATGTGGCGCAGGCGCTCCCAGGCGACGTCGGCGCCGGCGATCACCGCCTGCGCGCCGAGCATCAGGAAGATAAGGCTGCGCGCATGCGCGGCAGCGTGGTGCAGGATGGCGGTGGGCGTGGCGCCGGGCAGGGTCAGCAACTCCGGCACCAAAGCGCGGATGGTTGTGTAAAGGCAGGCTGCCATCACGCCCAGCTTCACCAGCGACTTGCCGAGCTGCACCAGCGTCTGCGGGCTCAGCACACGCTTGATGCCGGAGAGCGGGCTGATGCGCGAGACATCCGGCTGCAACGCCGCGCCATGGATCAGGAACCCGGTCTGCAACAGCGTGGCGGCGGCAAACGCGGCCAGCCCCGCCGCGGCAGACGGCCCGGCGGCCGCCAGCAGCGCGCGGCCGGCGGAGGAGAGGGTCTGCGACCCCTCGAAGCGCGTCTGCTGCAGCGCCGTGGTCAGCCAGCGCGCCACGCCTGTGCTGTCGGCCTGGGCCGCCAGCACCACCAATCCGGCTGACAGGCCTGCCAGCATGGAGGCATCGCGCGAGACCGGGCTGCGCCCGTCCTGCCGCGCCTTTTCCAGCCGGCGTTGCGAAGGGGCTTCGGTCTTTTCGCCTGACATGGCTGGCTAGCCGCCGGGCAGCGCCAGGAAACCCTCGTGCACCGCGCCGAGCCACACGCGCAGCATCGGCGCGCCCAGCAGGGCCAGCAGCAGCAGCCCGCCCAGAACCTGGCCGGGCAGCGCCACGAAATACACCTGTATCTGGGGCACCAGCCTTGTCAGCATCCCGAGTGCGACCTGCCAGACCAGGGAGACGAGGATGAACGGCGCGGCCAAACCCATCGCCAGCGCGAAACTGGCGGAGACCGCGTGCACGGCCACCTGCGCCAGGTCATCCGCCGGCAGGGCACCGCCGGGCGGAAACACCGCGTAGCTGCGGGCAAGCGCGCCCAAAGGCAGCGCGTACAGGCCGCTGGACAGGATCATCACCGGCGCCAGCAGGTTGAACAGCCGGCCGATCACGGCCGACTGCGCCCCCAACATGGAATCCTGCTGCAGCACGCTGGACAGGCCGGTGTGGAGGGAGATCACCTGGCCCAGTATCGGCAGAGCCAACGCCAGCAGCCTGGCGAGCCAGCCCAGCAACCCGCCAGCCAGCACTTCGGCCGCCACCATGCCAGCCAGACGCAGAAAGCTCTCCGGCGCGCGCGGCATCACCGGCGCCAGGCCCGGCACCAGCAGGACCGCAAGCCCGATCGCCAGACCGGCACGCACGAGCACCGGCGGCTCGTCCTCGCCCAGGCCGGGCAACAGCATCACCGCGGCGGCACACCGGCACAGCACCAGCATGAAGGCGAACGCCAGCGCGGCAAGGCCCGCGCCATCCAGACCGGATACCGGCAAGGCTACTGGCCGCCTATGGCGACGATCTTGTCCGCCATCTCATGCATGTAATCGGTCAGCACGCGCATCAGGAACGGTCCGGACAGCCAGAGCGACGCGCCGGTGGCGATCAGCTTGGGCAGGAAAGAGACCGTGCTGTCGCTTATCTGGGTGATCGCCTGCAGGATGGCGACGATCAGGCCGGCGGCGAGCGAGGCCAGCAGGATGGGCGTGCACATTTTCAGCGCGGCCAGCATGGCGGAATGCAGGATCAAGGCGGTGTCTAGGTCCTGCATGCTCGATCCCGAAGCGGCGGAAAGCTTTCTTTTCGACGAAAGCGCAAGACTTTCGATCCGGCTGCCCCGGAGTTTTGCCGACATTCGATTTAAATGGGCATTTTTATGATGTCCTGGTAGGCTTGCAGGACGCGGTCTCGCACCGCGACCGTGGTCTGCAGGGCCAGTTCGGCGCGGGATACGGCGGTGACGACCTGCGTGAGATCCGCGCTGCCGCCGCCTACGGCGGAGGCGGCCTGTGCTTCCGCCTGCTGGCCGGTTTGCACTGCGCCTTTCAAGGATTGGCCAAGCAGGCTTGCGAAATCCTGGCCGGACGACGGCGCACTGCCGGCATCCACGTTCTGGTATGCGGACAGCGCCTGTTGCGCCACACGCATCAGCGGAATGTTGGTCATTTCAGCAGGTCTATCACGCGCGTCAGCATGGAGCGCGACGCCTGCATGACGTTGAGGTTTGCGCTGTAGGACCGCTCAGCCTCGCGCATGTCCATCATCTCCACGAAACTGTTCACGTTGGGCGTGCGCACATAACCGGTGGGGTCGGCTGCGGGGTTGGACGGGTCGTATTTCTGCGGAAACGCGCTGCGGTCAGGCACGATGGATTTTACCTGCACCGTCTCCGCGCCCAGCTTGCTGTCCAGCACGCTGCCGAACACCGTGGTCTTGCGCTGATACGGCGTGGCGCCTGGAAACGAGCCGGTGCTGTCCTGGTTCGCCAGGTTCTCGGCAATCACACGCAGGCGCTTGGTCTGCGCGTCCATACCGGCGGCGGAGATGGAGAGGGCTTGTGCCAGGTCCATGCGATCAGGTCCGCTTAGCCATGACCGAGCGCCGTCATGAACATGCCCATATACGTCTTCCACAAATTGCCCGTCATGGCCTGCATGTTCTCGTTGTCCGCCACCTTGGTCAGCTGGTTCTCCAGGCCCACGGCGTTGCCGTCCGGCGCACGCTCGGTGATGGCTTGCTGGCGCGTGGCGCCGGAAGGCGCGTAGCCGGCCAGGTGCATCGGATTTGTCTGCACCGGCGCCACGTTGAACTGGTCCAGAACCGCGGAGAACGGTGCCAGGTCCTTCGGCCGGTAGCCGGGCGTGTCCGCGTTGGAGATGTTCTGCGCGACCACATGCTGCCTGGCGGAAATCCAGTTCATCTTGGTTTCGAGCAGATCGAAGAGGGCGGGTTCGCTCATGCCGGCAGACTAGCCTGCAGAGGTTGCCGCGGGGTTAATCGCGGGGAACGCGCGCCTTTTCTTGGCGGCGGGTGGGTGAGGCCGCCGTTCGGGAGTATCTGCGGTGAGTCATAACAGGAAGAAAGCAGTCCTTTTTTGAAAAAAGGACCAAAAAACTTTTGTTCCCCCGCATTTGCGGCGTTCGTGTGTTTCCGGACAAGTACGCAGGCTGCACAGGTGGAAAGACAAAAGTTTTTTGCTTCTTTTTTTCAAAAAAGAAGGCCTTTCTTGCTTTCGCAACAATCGCCCTCAAAGCCTGCCGGCATGAGGTCAGGTGAGCTCCTCTCCGCCACTCAGCCGCGGCCGGCCGACGGTCATGCGCGTCGTTTCGTAACGCACGCCGCCGCTAAAACCATTCGCTAACCATTTTCCTGCAACTATCGCGCATGGCACAGACGCAGCCGCAAGGCATTCCGCTAGACCGGCCGCAGCGCCTCACCGTGCTGGCGTCCCGCCTCTCGCGCACCATCGGCATCGCGCGCGCGCTGGCGCAGAACGGCCGCACAATCGATCTCACCGGCCTCGATGACGGCATAGGCATGCTGTGCGCGCAGACGCTGGACCTGCCCACGCAGGAGGGCCGCGCGCTGCTGCCGCTGCTGGCTGACGTGCTCCAGCAGGTGAACGCGCTGACCGCCGCGCTGCATGAGGCGCAAACCGGTCAGGCGCCGCAGGCGCAAGCCGGCCGGCTGCCGCAGGCATGACAAGCGGACTGGCCGCGCAGGTCCTGCTGGCCACGGCCTGCCTCGCGGCGGTGCTGCTCCTTATCCTGGGCGCCGCGCGCCTGGCTCGCAGGCTGCCCGCGCTCCGCCTGGCGGCGCAGCCGGGCCAGCCTATCCTGCTGCAAGGCTCGCTGGCGCTGGAGCGCGGGCGCCGGTTGCATCTGGTGCAGGCTGACGGCCACCGGGCGCTCGTACTCACCGGCGGTGGCGCGGACGTCATGATCAGCCTGCCGGCGCGGCCATGATGCGCCGCGCCGCCCTCCTGATGGCGCTGTGCCTGTTGCCGGCCGCCGCCAGCGCGCAGTCCGTGGCCATAGATCTCGGCCATGCGGGAGACGCCGGCGCCACCGGCCGGCTGGTACAGATCACCGCCTTGTTCACCGTGCTGTCGCTGGCGCCGAGCCTGCTGGTGATGGTCACCGCCTTCACCCGCATCGTCGTCGTGCTCTCGCTGCTGCGCGGTGCGCTGGGCGCCCAGGGCACGCCGCCGAACATCGTGCTGATCGGCCTGGCGCTGTTCCTCACCCTCTTCGTCATGCAGCCCACGCTGGATGCCGCCTGGGTGCACGCCATCCAGCCGATGCAGGCCGGCACAATCAGCCAGATGGACGGGCTGCGCCTGGCCGCCGAGCCGTTCCGCCACTTCATGGCCAGCAACCTGCACCCGCCTGACCTCGCGCTGTTCGAGCAGATCGGCCACCTGCCGCCCGCCGCGGACGCGGACCACGCCGAATGGCGCGCCCTGATCCCCGCCTTCCTCATCGGCGAGTTGCGTCGCGCCTTCGAGATGGGCTTCCTGCTCTATCTGCCCTTCACCATCATAGACCTCGTGGTCTCCAGCGTGCTGATGTCGCTCGGCATGATGATGCTGCCGCCCAGCGGCGTGTCGCTGCCGTTCAAGCTGATCTTCTTCGTCATGGTGGATGGCTGGCGCCTGGTGTGTGGCAGCCTGACGCAGAGTTTTGCCCCCGGCTGAACGATCCCCCGCCGGGCACGCGCGTTCATTGGCCAGAGACAGGGAGAACACCGATGAAGCAGCCCCATAGCGAGGACGCGCTGGACCACACGGACGGCCAGCAGGACACCGGAAACCACGTGGCGCCGGGCACGCCGCATCACACGCCGGGCGGGCAGCGCTCGGGGGCGGAGAACGTGGAACAGCCTGCGGTGACCAACATCGAGAAGGGCACCGACGTCGATAAGCTGGCCGGACTCGAGGAGAACCTCGATGATTCGCTCAGCGTGAACGGGCCTACGGAGCGCGTGGCCGAGCGGGACGAGCACGGGCGGATGTAAGGCCAGCAAGGCCTTCTTTTTTGAAAAAAAGAAGCAAAAAACTTTTGCTCCCTGTCGGCGGCTGCAGGACAGGCGCGCGACAGCGGAGGAAAAGTTTTTTGATCCTTTTTCTCAAAAAAGGACTGCTTGCTTTCTTAAACCTGGTGCGGCCGAGAAGACTCGAACTTCCACAGGGTTTCCCCCACAAGCACCTCAAGCTTGCGCGTCTACCATTTCGCCACGGCCGCAGGCAGGCGGCGGGCTATACCGTAGGATGACCATCACTTCAACTGGCCCGGAGTGGACGCTCGCCAGCCAGCCCGTGCCCTACGACGACGCGATCACCGCGATGCGCGCCCGCATCGACGCCATACGCGCCGGCACCGCCCCCGAGCAGGTGTGGCTGCTGGAGCACCCGCCGCTCTACACCGCCGGCACCTCGGCCAAGCTGGCCGATCTTGCCGAGCCGGACCGGTTCCCTACCTTCAGCGCCGGCCGTGGCGGTCAATGGACCTATCATGGTCCCGGCCAGCTCGTGGCTTATGTGATGCTGGACCTGACGCAGCCACACGGCGCCGTGCCGGCGCGCGACACGCATACCTACGTGGCGGCGCTGGAAGCCTGGCTGATCGATACGCTCGCGATGTTCGGCATTGCCGGCGAGCGCCGGGCGAATCGGGTGGGCGTGTGGGTGGCAGATGGGCGCGACGGCGAGGCGAAGATCGCGGCAATCGGCGTGCGGGTGACGCGTTGGGTGAGCTGGCACGGCGTCTCGCTGAACGTGTGCCCGGAGCTGGACCATTTCTCCGGCATCGTGCCGTGCGGGATACGGGAGCACGGGGTGACGAGCCTGCGCGCGCTGGGCGTCACGGCGAGCATGGCGAACGTGCGCGAGCGTTTGCGGGAGAGTTTCGGGCGCGTGTTTGGGTAGGATGCCATCTCTCGCGCGCATCTTCGGATTGGCGAATGCAGAGAGATCAACCACCAAGAAGCTTTGTTTCAGGGCCAATTTTTCGTTCTTGCCCTGCAACTCACGTTCAGAAACCGTCGGCTTTCTCGGTCCCTAGTTCCTTCTACGATCCGCAATCACGCAAATGGACAGAAGCAGGCCGCTCCCCGTTTGCAGGCGGAGGAAGCGAAGTTTTGGTTCTCGTTTTCAAAAAAGAACTGCTTGCTTCTTTTCCACCAACTCCTCCCGCGGAATATGGCAACGTATAGGATGCACCTCGGCCGGGTCGAAAGCAGGCGCCACCGTCTCGCAGACCGCCCCGATCTTGCGCGAGCAGTTCTTCTGGAAAATGCACCCGGCAGGTGCGGCGCCCGCACCCGGTAGCTCGCCGCGCAGCCGCACCCGCGCTGCCTGCGTGGCCGCCGAGACGAGGGCCGCTGTGTAGGGATGGTGCGGGCCGGCGAGCACGTCCTCGGCCGGGCCGATCTCCAGCATGTGGCCGAGATACATAACCGCGATACGGTCGGCGAGGTAGCGCACCACGGCCAGGTCATGCGTGATGAACAGGTAGGCCACGGTGTCGTGCGATTGCAGCGCCACGAGCAGGTTCAGGATGGCCGCCTGCACGGAGGCGTCCAGCGCGGAGGTGGGTTCGTCGCAGATGACCACGCGCGGGCGGCCGGCAAAGGCCCGGGCGATGGCGGCGCGCTGCTTCAGGCCGCCGGACAGCGCGCGGGGGCGCAAAGCGAGGTGGGCGGGACCGAGGCGCACGCCGGCGGCCAGGTCCTGCAACGCGGACTCTTTCGTGCGGCCGGACAAATGGGCCAGGCGTGCGAGCGGGCGGCCGAGAATATGGCGTATGCGGTGGGCGCGGTTGAGCGCGCTGTCCGGGTTCTGGAAGATGATCTGCAGCGCCTGGCGTTCCTCGGTGCTGCGCGACGCCAGGCTGGGGCCGAGCTGGATGCCGTCGAGCGCCACAATGCCGCCGGGGTCGGGCGCGGTCAGGCCGAGGAGGAGGCGGGCGAGCGTGGTCTTGCCGCTGCCGGATTCGCCCACCACGCCCAGGGTCTGGCCGGCCTCGATGCGGAAGCTTACGTCGCTGACGGCGCGCACCGGGCCGGTCGCGCCCGGGTAGGTCTTGCTGAGGTGGACGGCTTCCAGGGCGGGGACCGTGCGGGCGTTCGGGCGTGGCGGGGCAGGGGGTGCGGCGGTGTCGGCGGCTGGGGGAAACGGCGGCGCGAAGTGGCAGAAGGCCATGTGGCCGTCCACCACGCGCTGCGGTGGCGGGACAATGCGGCAGATGTCTTCCGCCTGGTCGCAGCGAGGCGCGAAGACGCACGCCGGCGCCGGCGTGCCTGGGGCGGG
>CAHJWU010000043.1 GCA_903643085.1 Rhodospirillales bacterium | reverse complement strand
GCGGGCGCGCGCGGTGCCGACATCCTGGTCACCACCGGCGGCGCCAGCGTAGGCGATCACGACCTGGTGCAGGCAGGCCTGGGCGAAGTGGGGTTCCGGCTGGATTTCTGGAAGATCGCCATGCGGCCGGGCAAGCCGATGATCTTCGGCGACCTGCGCGGCCTGCCTGTGCTGGGTTTGCCGGGTAATCCGGTGAGCGCCTTCGTCTGTTCGGTGCTGTTCCTGCTGCCGGCGCTGGCGCGCCTGGGCGGGCTCGCGGTGTGCGGACCGATGGAGGAGGCGGCGGTGCTGGGCGCCCCGGTGCGGGCGAACGACCATCGGGCGGACCATTTGCGGGCGACGCTGGAGCTGGGCGCACACGGGCAATGGGTGGTCACGCCGTTCGAGCGCCAGGACTCGGCCTTGTTGCGGGCGCTGGCAAATGCGGATGCCTTGCTGCTGCGGGCGCCGCATGCGCCTGCCTCCGAAGCGGGCGCCGGGGCGCGTATCATCCGGCTGTAGCGCGGCAGGAAACAAGGCCTGCTTTCTTTGGAGGAAGCAGGCTTTGCTCCTGGCGGCGGTCACGCCGCATCGGCTGGGTCTCAGGCCTTGGACGCGAAACCTGTTGGCTGGGCCTCACATCTGGCTTACCCGGGCTGAACCTTGGTGCGTGCACCGTGTTGCCTGGCATGCCGCGGGAAACGCGGATGCCAACCACAGGAGAGAACACCATGGACATGTCGGTTCAGAGTACCAGCGCGGACGTCAAAACCATGCTGCAGGATGCGATCACGGCGCTGCAGGCAGCCGGCGCGGCGGGCAAGCACGCCACGCTGAAGATCCAGGAGATGGCAAGCGACTCCGAATTAAAGGAGCTTCTGCAACAGGGATCGAAGCACGCCGAGGGTTGGCAGGAGCGTCTGTCCGCAGCGAACGAAAAGGCGGGCGGCGCGCAGGCCGGGACGGAAGGCAACCCGATCATCGATGCGATCCAGCAGGTCGGCGGCAAGATCATGAGCAAGGCGGCGGACCCCGCGGCACGCGACCTCGGGATTATCGCGAGCGGTCAGCTGGCGCTGCACTACTACATCGCGGCGTTTGGAACGATGACGTCTTACGCGAAGATGCTGGGCATGGCCGAGGTCGCGCAATCGCTGCACGAATGCCTTGAAGAGGCCAAGAAGGGCGACGAGCGCTACACGGAACTTGCGGAAAAGATCGGCAAGTAGCCACATTCTGACTTCTGCTTCCCGCAGCCTGCGTGGCGGGAAGCAGGGGTCTTTTCATTCGCGTTACCCGGGCGCTGTGCCGTGCATTTGCTTCGGCCGCAACCTGCAGGAAACGCCGATCGACGGAACGTCGGGTGGCGGCACTTCCTTAATTTTCTGGCAAAATTCCAGGCGTTGTTCGCCTACTGTGCCAGGTCATTCAAGCTCAGCATGGCCAGCAACAGCGAACTCACGATACCCGCGACCGCCACGCCCATCGTCAGGATAAGCACCGGAACGATGAGCGCGGTCACGCGCTGGATGCCTATCCGCGACTGCTCCTCGTGGATTTCCGCGGCGCGCAGGGACATGCCGCCGAGCTGGGCGGTCTCCTCGCCCAGGCGGAGCAGATACACCGTGCGGATCGGGAAGATGCCTGAAAGCTGCAGCGGTTTTGCCAGGCCCGAGCCGCCTTTTGCGCTCTCCGTGGCGGCGCGCACGGCGCCGGTGGCTGCGGTGTTGCCGATCACGTCGGCGACGATGCCGAGCGCCGCCACGAGCGGCACGCCGTTCTGCAGAAGCGTTCCAAGCGTCCTGGCGAAGCGCGCGGCCAGAAGTTCGCGCGAGAGGGGACCGAAAACCGGCAGCCGGAGGATCGTGCGGTCCCACAGCAGGCGGGGGCCAGGACGCGAGAGCGCCTGGCGGGCGGCAAGGAAGGCCACGACCAACGACGCGGTAGCATACAGGCCGTAGCCCGACACGAAGGCGCCCACGGCGATGACGATCTGCGTGGCCTGGGGCAGCGCGGCACCGGCCTGCTCGAACATCGGCACGAACTGGGGAAGCACCTGGGTGAGCAGGAGGACGATGGCGCCGATGCCGGCGACAAGCAGGATGACCGGGTAGATGAGCGAGGAAATCACGCTGGCGCGCAACGCGCGCTGCCTTTCCAGCAGGTCCGCCATGCGATCAAGCGTGCCGGCCAGGTTACCGCCGGCCTCGCCGGCGCGTACCAGGCCCACATAGAGGTTTGGAAAGCTGGCGGGGTGCTGGGCGAGCGCGTTGGCGAACGGGCTGCCATCGCGCACCGCGTCGCGTATCTGGGTGAGTATGGCGCGCACGTGTTTCTTTTGCGCGGTGTCGACGAGGAAGCGCAGGGCGCGGTCGAGGTCCTGCCCGGCGCCGAGCATGACGGCGAGCTCGCGGGTGATTTCCGAGAGGTCCTGGCCGGACAGGCGTTTGCCGCCGCCGAACTCCGCGCCGAGCAGGGAGGCGAGGCCGCTGCCACGGTCGGCGGGTTCGGCGCGCATGGGCAGGCTGCCCTGGCGGCGCAGAATGTCTATCACGGCCTGTTCGGTAGGGGCGTCCATCAGGCCGGTGGCGGTCTCGCCGGTGGGAGTGATGGCGGTGTAGCGGAAGCTAGGCATCTACGTGGCCGCAGAAAACAAGCTGTTTTCTGATGAACAACCAGACGACCCCTTGTTCCTGCCGGCGAGTCTCCGGCCAGTCCGCGAGAGCCGGATCAGAAGTTTTTTGCTTCTTTTCAAAAAAGAACGCCTCGCTTCCTGTCATACTCTCACGCCTCAGCCCGGATGCTACGCACCACTTCCTCGATCGTCGTGGTCCCGGCCAGCGCCGCTTCCAACCCCGCGTTGAACATCGTCACCATCCCTGCCCCG
Organism: Rhodospirillales bacterium; assembly: GCA_903643085.1. Classification (GTDB taxonomy): domain Bacteria; phylum Pseudomonadota; class Alphaproteobacteria; order Acetobacterales; family Acetobacteraceae; genus BOG-908. The sequence continues at coordinate 12,343 of CAHJWU010000043.1, read as the reverse complement.
ACAGCCGCGCGTTCGATTTCGCTCTGGTCGGCTTTCGAGAAAATGAGGTGCTCGATTTCGGCGTTAGGCTGCAGGAACTCCGCGATCGCTTGGCGGCCACGGTACCCCGTGCTGCGGCACTGGGCGCAACCCACAGGGTGCCAGAGGTGCACAGGTGCACCGCCCGTCCGGCGTTCGAGATCGAAGCGGGTGATCAGCTCGGGCGGCGCTTCGGCCTCCCGCTTGCAGCTGTCGCACAGCCGGCGGACCAGCCGCTGCGCCAGCACGCCGCGCAGCACGGCGGTCAGCAGGTAGTCCTCCAGACCCATGTCGCGCAGCCGGGTGATGCTGGCGGCCGACGAATTGGTGTGCAGCGTGGAGAGTACCAGGTGGCCGGTCAGCGCGGCCTGCACGGCGATCTGGGCGGTTTCCAGGTCGCGCACCTCGCCCACCATGATCACGTCCGGGTCCTGGCGCAGGATGGAGCGCAGCAGGGCAGCGAAGGTGAGGCCGATCTGCGGCTTGGTCTGTATCTGGTTGATGCCGTTGAGCTGGTATTCGATCGGGTCTTCGACGGTGACGATGTTGCGGCTGACGGCGTTGATCGCGGTCAGGCCGGTGTAGAGCGTGGTGGTCTTGCCGGAGCCGGTGGGGCCGGTGACGAGCAGGATGCCGTTTGGCAGCTCCAGCGCGCGCGACCAATCGCGCACCACGCCCGCCGGCAGGCCGAGCTTTACGTAATCGAAGGTGACGCTGCTACGGTCCAGCACGCGCAGGACCACCTTCTCGCCGTAGAGCGAGGGTATGGTGGAGACGCGGAAATCGATCTCCGTGCCGCGTACGGCCAGCTTGATGCGGCCGTCCTGCGGCAGGCGGCGCTCGGCGATGTCCAGCTTGGCCATGATCTTAATGCGGCTGATGATGGCCGGCGCGAGGCGCGCGGCCGGGCTGTCCGCCTCGTGCAGCACGCCGTCGTAGCGGTAGCGCACGCGCAGCCGGTCCTCAAAGGGTTCGACGTGTATGTCGCTGGCGCGGGTTTCCACCGCGCGGCCGATGATCTGGTTGACCAGGCGTATGACGGGCGCCTCGCTGGCCAGGTCCTTCAGGCGTTCGGCGTCTTCCTCCAGGCCGGCGCCGCCTTCGGCGTGGTGTTCGGCCTCTTCTGTCTCGCCTTCGGGGTAGAGGCGGCCGAAGGCTGCTTCCAGCTCGATGGGCACCACGATCTCCAGCCTTGTCGGCAGGCCGGTGGCGGCCGAGATGGCGGATGGGGTGAAATCGTCCAGCGCGTCGGCCACGCCCAGGACGAGCGTGCTGTCCTCTATGGCCAGTGGGCAGGCGCGGGCGGTGCGCAGGAAGCGGGGCGTGAGGCGCTCGGGCAGCAACGGCGCCTCTGGGAAGCGGGCGGGGCCGGCGATCGGGGTGCCGAGCAGGGTGGCATAGGCTTCCGCCAGGCCGCGCTCGGTCACCAGGCCGAGCTGGATGAGGACGAGGTCCAGCCGCTGGCCGGATTCTGTGGCGACGCGGCGTCCGCGGTCGATCGTCTGGGCATCGCACTGGTTCTGGCGCAGCAGGATGCTGGCCAGCAGGTCCACCTGACGCGCAAGCGGCGTGTCGCTCGTCTGGCCTTGCTGGCCGGGTGATTGGGTCAGCGTGCCGCGTGCGCCCTGTGCCGTCATGTGTCCCCGCTCCTGTACCGGCGCGCCGTGGCTGGTGGCGTCCGGGTCTCTCGCTGCTGTATGTGCCCATTGTGCAGGGGAAGCATGGGCGCGGTCGAGTTAATCAACGTTTGGGTTGCTGGCGGGGCGGTATGGCCGGTGGCGGCAGGGCCGTTCGTGGGCAGTTTCTGCGGGGTGCTGATCCGGCGCTTGCCGGCTGGGCGCGGCGTGGTCGGCGGGCGGTCCGCCTGCGCGGCGTGCGGCCGGACGCTGGGCGTGCGTGACCTGGTGCCGGTGGCGAGCTTCCTGGCGCTGCGGGGACGCTGCCGGTTCTGCGGCGCGCCGATCGGGTGGGATGTGCTGGCAGTGGAGCTTGCGGCCACGGGGGTGGCGGTCTGGGCGGTGCTTGCCGGGTTGGACGGCGCGGTGCTCTGGGCAAGCTGCGCGCTTGGCTGGGCGCTGCTGACCCTGGCCTGGATCGATGCGGTCTGCCTGCGGCTGCCGGACGTGCTGACGCTGCCGCTGATCCTGGCGGGCCTGGTGGAAGCCGCGTTCCTGGAGCCTGAGGCGCTGAACGCCCGGGCGTTCGGTGCGGCATTCGGCTATACGGCATTCTGGGCCGTGGCCCGGGTCTACCGGCGGGTCCGCGGCCGCGACGGGCTCGGGCTGGGTGACGCCAAGCTGCTGGCCGCCGGCGGTGCCTGGGTCGGGGTCTGGGTGCTGGGTGACGTGGTGCTTGCGGCCGCCCTGGCCGGGCTGCTCTGGGCAATGCGGCGCGGCCGGCCGGAGCTGGCGGCGCGGGTGCCATTTGGCCCGTTCCTCGCCGGCGGCATCTGGGTTGCGTGGCTGTATTTGGGGTGAGAGCCGCCTTGACACCCGCACCGGTTGCTGTTGCAGATTTTACACTCGTCCGTAAGCTCACCAGTGCTAGACGCAGTGCAGCAACCGCTGTGGACACCTGCCACTCGTGACCAAGATCATCAGCTGGAACCTGCTTCGCCTGACCGGTGCCACCGTGGACCAGGTGGTACGCCTGGTGGAGCGCGAGCGGCCGGACCTTCTGCTGCTGCAAGAGGCCACAACGGCGATGAATGCACTGCCCGGCCGCCTGGGCGGGCACTACGCGCGCGTGCCGTTGCCAGGCCGCATCCACGGCCTGGCGATGTGGAGCCCGCTGCCGATGGCGGCGCCCCGGGTGGTCCGCCTGCCCGCCGGCGCCGTGGTGGACCGGGTCTGCCAGATCGTAGACCTGCCCGGTTTTTCCGTGGCGAACGTGCATCTTTCCCACGGGCAGTTGCTGAACAGGCGCCAGTTGCGCCATGTGGCGGAACACCTGCCGGCACGCGCGGCCGTTCTGGGCGACTACAACCTGCTAGGCCCGGCGCTGCTGCCGGGGTTCCGGGACGTTGGGCCGCGGGAGCCAACGCATGTGTGTGCCGACGTTGTGCCGTTGCGGCTGGACCGGTGCTACGTGCGCGGGCTGGCCTGCGGGATGGCGGCGGCGCTGGACCGGGCAGGGTCCGACCACCGGCCGATCATGGTGCGTCTGGCGGCGTCCGGAGGGGTGGAGAGGTTGGCGGCTTAGGCGGGTTAGTAAGAACGGGGCTCTGCCCCAAACCCCGCTGGGGCCTGGAGGCCCCAGACCCCCATCTCTCGGGCTCGCTGACGAGCAGTTTTTCAACACGTCAGCTTTTCAGCCCATTGATACTTGAAAGCCTTGCCTGCGTTCAGAAAGCCGCCTCCTCCAACTCCATCATACTCGCCTTTCCAGCCCTGATCGCGCTCCAAAGCGCACCCGTCTGCGGCAGCAGGCGGTCCGCGAAGAACTGCGCGGTCGTCAGCTTGGCCTTGTAGAAACCCGCGTCGCCGTTGGCCTCCGGCAGCTTGGCCTCGGCCACCTTCGCAGCCTTCGCCCACATGAAGCCCAGAGCCACCAATCCCATCAGCCGCAGGTAATCGGTGGCGGCCGCACCCGCCTCTTCCGGATCCTTCAGCGACATGGTGGCGATGTGCGCCGTGGCCTGCTGCAACGCCGCAAAGGACTTGGCCAGCGGCAGAACCTTGGGATCCGCCGCATTCGCCTCGATGAACGCCTGCACCGGATGGAAGAACTGCCGCAGGAAGCGCCCCATATGCGCGGGCATCTTGCGGCCAACCAGGTCCAGCGCCTGTATGCCGTTGGCGCCCTCGTAGATCATGCAGATGCGCGCGTCACGCACCAGCTGCTCCATGCCGTGGTCGCGTATGTAACCGTGGCCGCCATAGACCTGCAGCGCCATGCTGGACAGTTCGAAACCCAGGTCGGTGAACAGCGCTTTGACCACGGGTGTCATCAGCGCGGTGAAATCCTCCGCCTCCTGGCGGCGCTGCGGGTCGCTGGCCTTGCTCTCCAGGTCCAGCGAGGTGGCAACCCAGCCGGACAGTGCGCGGCAGCCTTCGACGTAGGCGCGCACCGTCATCAGCGAACGGCGCACGTCCGGATGCACGATGATCGGGTCCGCCGCACGATCCGGATGCCTGGCACCCGACAGCGCGCGGCCCTGTATGCGGTCCTTCGCATAAAAGGCGGCCGACTGGTACGCCGTCTCCGCCACGCCCAGCCCCTGGATGCCGACGGAAAGACGCTCGGCATTCATCATGGTGAACATCGCGCGCATGCCCTTGTGCGCCTCGCCGACCAGCCAGCCGGTCGCGTCGTCGAAATAGAGCTGCGTGGTGGCGGACGCCTTCAGCCCCATCTTGTGCTCGATGGCGGTGCAGGTGACGCCGTTGCGCGCGCCCGGCCGCCCCTCGTCATTGGGGATGAACTTCGGCACCAGGAACATGCTGACGCCCTTGATCCCCTTTGGCGCCCCGTCCATGCGCGCCAGCACGAGATGGACGATGTTCTCCGTGAGATCGTGCTCGCCGGCGCTGATGAAGATCTTAGCGCCGTTTATCTTGTAGCTGCCATCGGCCTGCGGCGACGCCTTGCTGCGCATCATGCCCAGATCCGTGCCGCAATGCGCCTCTGTCAGGCACATCGTGCCGGACCAGGTGCCGTCTATCATCTTCGGCAGATAGCGGCGCTTCAGCTCCTCTGTGCCGTGGCCTTCCAGCGTCAGCGTGGCGCCATGCGTCAGGCCGGGATACAGGCCGAAGCTGAGATTGGCGGAGCACTGCATCTCCTCGACCATCTTGCCGAGCACTTCCGGCAGCCCCTGCCCGCCATATTCCACCGGCGAGGACAGCGCCCCCCAGCCGGCCTCGCAAAACTTCCTGTAGGCCTCGACGAAGCCTTTCGGCGTGCGCACCACGCCGTTCTCCAGCCGGCAGCCTTCCTCGTCACCGCTGGCGTTGATCGGCAGCAGCACGTCGGTGGCGAACTTGCCGGCTTCCTCCAGGATGCTGTCCATCAGCTCCTCGGTGACGTCCGGCTGGCCGATCTCTGCCACGTGGGCGGCGGAGTTGTGCAGCTCGTGCATGACGAAGCGCATGTCTCTTAGCGGGGCGTTGTAGACTTGCATTTGGTTTGCTCCCTGAGGGAAGGAAGAAAGGCCTTCTTTTCTGAAGAAAAGAAGCAAAAGACTTTTGCTCCGCTCTCGCCGATCTATCCGGAAAGTCAGCGACAGCGGAGCAGAAGTTTTTTGGTTCTTTTTTGCAAAAAAAGAACCGCTTGCTTGCGTTCCTAATTACGTAACGGCTTGCCAGTCTCCAGCATGTGCTCGATGCGCGCCAAAGTTCCAGAGGTGCGCAGCAGGCGCAGGAACGACTCACGCTCCAGATCCAGCAAGCTGCTCTCCTTCACCGTGTCGGCAATGTCCGTGTCGCCGCCGGTCAGCACGCGCGCGAGCTCGCCGGAGACGGTCACGTCATGCCTGGTGGCCATGCCCGTCTTGGCGAAGCCTGCCACCGCCTGGTCCAGCACCAGCTTGCCGGACGGCCCCGGCAGCACGATTTCGCGCGGCTCCGGCGGCTGGTAATCCACCGCGAGTTCAAGAGCGCGCGCCTTGGCATCGGCAAGCAGGCGATAGCGGTTCATCGTCACCCGGTCCGTCTTGCGCAGTATCAGCATCTCGCCCGCCTCGGCCGCGGATTTCGCCACCTTCGCGGTGCTGACCATCTCGAACACCTTCATCGGTGCCGGCATCGGGCCCTTGGGCAAAGCTGCGTCGGTGGACCAGCGGCCGAGCATCTCCTTGCAGCCGCCCCAGCCAGGCAGCAGACCCACGCCGCATTCGACGAGGCCGGCATACGTCTCCGCATAGGCCTGCACCGCATCGCTGTGCAGCAAGAACTCGCAGCCGCCGCCCAGCGCCATGCCCGCGGGCGCGGCCACTACCGGAAACGGCGCGTATTTCAGCTTCTGCATCATGTCCTGACCTGTCGCGATCAGGCTCTCCACCTGCATCCAGGCCGCGATGTTGGCCGCGAACAGCGCCAGGCCGATATTGGCACCGACGGAGAAGTTGGCGGCCTCGTTGTAGATGACGAGCGCCTTGTACTCCTTCTTGACCAGCGCGATCGTCTTGCCGAGCAGCGCCATGATCTGCTCGTCCAGAGAATTGCTCTTGCTGGTGAACTCCAGGCACAGCACGCCGTCGCCTATGTCCCACACGGACGCGGAGCTGTTGCGCAGCACCGGCTTCGCCGTGCGCTTGAGGTCTTCCAGCATCAGCACGCCGTCCGGGCGCACGATGTCATGGTAGTTGCCGTCTAGCCCGAGCTGCTGGCGCACGCCGTTCTCGACACGGTAGAACGTACGGCCGGCCGCGCGTTCCAGCATCGGCGCCACGGCGAAGTTGTCCGCCCGCAGCCGCTCGATCAGCCAGTCTGCACCGACCATGTCGATCAGCTCGAACGGACCGTGCTTCCAGTTGTAGCCAAGCCGCATCGCCTCATCGATGGCGACGATCTCCTCGGTCGCTTCGGGCACCAGCTTCGCGGCGTAGCCCATCACGTGGCCCATCACGCGCCAGGCGAAGCGGGCGACCTTGCCTTGCCCGGACATCAACGCCCGCAGATCGCGCCCGGAAGCGGCCAGCTCGGGCAGCTCCGCCGCACGCTCGGCGCGGTATTCACCGGTCTGCAGGTCGATCGTTTCCTTGATGCGCTTCCGCCCTGCCTTGCTCAGCCGGTAGAAGCCGCCTTTGCCTTTCCGGCCGGTGTAGCCTTCGGCGATCATCTTCTGCAGCATCGGCGCTTCTTGATTGATCGCGTGGAACTCGTCGTCCTTCAACAGCGCACCGGCCATGCTGGCGTTGATGTGCGGACCGAGGTCCAGCCCCACCAGATCCATCAGCCCGAACACGCCCGTCTTGGGAATGCCGAACGGCCGGCCAATGATGGCGTCGGCCTCTTCCACGGTCAGGCCCTGTTCCATCGTGGCGCTCACCCCGCCGGTCATCCAGAAGATGCCGAGCCGGTTGGCGATGAAACCCGGCGAGTCCTTGCAGGACACGACGGACTTGCCCAGGGCGACGTCACAGAAATCCGCCACGCGCGCGGCCAACGTGCGATCCGTGAGCGGCCCGGTGACCAGCTCCATCAGCCGCATGTAGCGCGGCGGGTTGAAGAAATGCGTGATGGTGAAGTCGCGCGCAAAGCTCTCCGGCATGCCCTCGATCAGGCGCGCCAGCGGGATGGTGGACGTGTTGGAGGAGATGGCAGTGCCCGGCCGGCGCACCGCGTCCAGCTTGCGGTACAGTGCCTGCTTGATGTCCAGCCGCTCGACCACGACCTCGACGATCCAGTCGCACTCGGCGACACGGCCAAGATCGTCGTCGATGTTGCCGGTCTCGATCAGCCTGGCCGCGCCCGCCGACATGAACGGCGCCGGCTCGGTCTTCAGCGCGCGCGCCACCGCCGCCTCGGCCACGGCGTTGCGGTTCGCACCCTCGCGGGGCACGATGTCCAGCAGCAGCACGGGCACGCCCGCATTGGCGATCTGCGCGGCTATGCCGCAGCCCATCACGCCGCTGCCGATAACCGCTACCTTCTTGAACAGCTCAGCCATGGCTCAGACCGCCTCGAGCACGGTGGCGATGCCCTGCCCGCCGCCGATGCACTGCGTGGCGATGGCGTATTTGCCGCCTTCCCGCTTCAGCAACGAAGCCGCCTTGCCGACGATGCGCGCGCCCGTGGCCCCCAACGGATGCCCGAGCGCAATGGCCCCGCCATCCAGGTTAACCGTCTCCGGACGGAAACCGATCTCCTTCATGCTGGCGATCGCCTGGCTGGAAAACGCCTCGTTCAGTTCGACCACGTCCATGTCGGACGCCTTCAGCCCGGCGCGCTCCAGCGCCTTGCGCGAAGCCCGCACCGGCCCGATGCCCATGATGTCCGGCTCGCAGCCGGAGACGGCTATGCTCTTGATGCGCGCCAGGATCGGCAGCTTGTGCGCTACCGCGTAATCCTCCGAGCACACCAGAACCGCGCTCGCACCATCCGTCAGCGGCGAGGAGGTGCCCGCCGTCACAGTGCCCTCCTGGTCGAACGCCAGCTTCAGCCCGGCCAGCGCCTCTTTCGTGGTGCCGGCACGTATGCAGCCGTCCTGATCCACCGTGCCGCCCTTGCTCTGGATGGGGATGATCTCGTCGCTGAACTTGCCGGCCGCCTGCGCCTCGGACGCTTTCTTGTGGCTGGCGACCGCGAAATCCTCCTGCTGGTCGCGCGTGATCTGCCAGCGCCGCGCCACGTTCTCCGCCGTCTCGCCCATGCCCATGTAAGCGCCCGGGTTCTTGCCGGCGAGCGTCACGTTGAACAGCGGGTTATACCCGCCCATCGGCACGCGGCTCATGCTCTCGATGCCCGCGGCAATGAACACCTCGCCGGCGCCCATGCCGATCTGGCCTGCCGCGATGTGCACGCTGCTCATCGAGCTGCCACAGAACCGGTTCACCGTCATCCCGCCCACGCTCAGCGGCAGGTCGGCCAGCAGCCCGATCAGACGCGCCACGTTCATGCCCTGCTCACCCTCGGGAAACGCGGAACCGACGATAATGTCCTCGATGTCCTCCGGCGCCACCTTCGTCTTCTCGATCAGGCCGCGTATCACCGCGGCCGCCATGTCGTCCGCGCGCACGCGGGCAAGCGCGCCCTTTTTGGCGAGCGTGAAGGGTGAGCGGGCGTAGCCGGCTATTACGACGTTGACCATCTGGTTTTCTCCCGAGACTTAAGTAAGCAAGCGGTTCTTTTTTGGAAAAAAGAACCAAAAAACTTTTATCTCCCACGCCTGCACGAAGGCATTGCCTGTTCTGCCAATGCGAACGCCTGCATCTAGGATGCGCGCCTCCATGCAGGCGTCAGTAGCAAAAGTTTTTTGCTTCTTTTTTTCAAAAAAGAAGGCCTTTCTTACGCTTTCTTCCTGACAGGCACGTCCAAAAACGCCTCTTCCGCCTGGCGTTGCACGTCCTCCAGCTCCGCGATCGTCTGCTCAAGCGCCGTGAACTGCTCGCGCAACGAAGCAAGCCGCTTCGCCACGCCGGCGCGCAGCAGCCGAAGCTGTTCGGCCTGCGTGTGATCCACGCCGTAAAGATCCAGGTAGTCCCTGATTTCGCGCAACGAGAAGCCCAGCCGCTTGCCGCGCAGGATGAGTATCATCCGCGCCCGGTCACGCGGCGTGTAGACCCGCGTGCTGCCGGCACGCTGCGGCGAGATGAGCCCTTTGTCTTCGTAGAAGCGGATGGTGCGGGCGGTGATCCCGAGGTCGCGCGCAAGCTGGGTCACCGTGTGGAACGGCTCCTCAACGCCCTTGCTGTTCGCAGTACCGGAACGCGTCACGGGGTTCCCTATACGTCAACCTGATGACGCACATATAGCAGCCTGGCCCCGCCACGCAAGCGCCTGGTCGCCCAGAACCAGACCGCTCTTCTCAGCTAAACCGAAGCGCCAGCCTCACCGTCAGGAACAAAAGTCTTTTGCTTCTTTTCTTCAGAAAAGAAGGCCTTGCTACCTAACGCCCAGCGTCGCCAGGCCCCTCCAGATGGCCGATCCGCTTGTGTATGGCAGCCTGGAACTGCAGCGAGGAATCCGCGAGGTCCTTGCACAGCGCCGGCACCGTCGTGTTCTGCTGGGTGGCCAGGTCGGAGACGGGTATCTGGCCGCCATCCGGCGCCACCGAATACCCGTTGCGGCCAAGCTCCTCGGCGCGGACGGTGGAAAGGTTGGTGGAGGGCGCGCCGAGGAACGCCTCGCGCTCGGCGGAGACGGCGTCCGCGCCGGCATGGCCCTTGTCGTGGCAGTACTCGATGATGCCGAGCTGGTTGGCGGCCACTTCGCTGAGCTTGGCGGCGGGGCTGAGCTGGGCGTAAGCAGCGGCGACAGGCAGGAGGAGAGCGGCGGCCAGCAGGCACTTCAACATGCAGGGACATTCCGAAGGGGATGCCCGAGGAAGCAAGCACTTCTTTCAGAAAACACGAAGCAAAAAACTGTTGCTCCGCGCCGGCGTCAGGTCCTGCCCTGGTTCTGCGATCACGCGCGCCGGAGCAACCTGGCGAGGCCGCCGTCCGGACGCGGAAGACCCGTTGCGCCTCATGTTTCAAAGCGGCCTTGCCTTCAGGCTACCTTGGCCGCCTCCTCGGCCAGCAGCTCCTTCCTCGAAAGCTTGCCGATCATCGTCTTCGGCAGCTCCGCCCGTATCTCCACCTCACGCGGCATCTCGATCTTGCTCACGTAGCCTGCCAGAAAAGCGCGCAGCTCCTCCGGTGTAGCCTGCTGGCCGTGCTTCAGCGTGACGAACGCCTTGGGCAACTGCCCGCGATAGGTGTCCGGCAGGCCGATGACCACCGCGTCCCGCACCGCTTCATGCTGGTACAGCGCCTCCTCCAGCACCCGGGGATAGACGTTGTATCCGCCGCAGAGGATGACGTCCTTGATGCGGTCCACCAGGAACAGATAGCCGTCCTCGTCCAGGTAGCCGATGTCCCCGGTGCGCAGCGCGCCGTCGATCATCACCTGGGCGGTTTCGTCCGGCCGGTTCCAGTAGCCGCGCATCACCTGCGGTCCGCGTATGCAGATTTCGCCGCGTTCGCCCCGCGGCAGCACGCGTGCAGGGTCATCGACCGCGCGTATCTCGACCGTGGTGCCGGTGAGGGGAAGGCCGATGGAGCCTTCCTTGTAGATGCGCCCGGGTGGCGTGAAGCTGACCACCGGCGAGGTCTCCGACAGGCCATAGCCCTCCATCAGCCAGCAGCCGGTCAGCGCCATGAAGCGCGTGCGCACCTCGGCCGGCAGCGGCGCGCCGCCGGACATGCACAATTGTATGGAGCCCATGTCGACCGGCTTCGCTGCGGCGTCGGCGGCGGCGAGCAAGGCGGTGTAGATGGTGGGCACGGCGGGAAACATGGTGGGCCGGGCGCTCGCGATGACGGCCAGCACCTGGTCCAGTTCGAAGCGCGGCAGCAGGATCATCTCGGACGCGGTCATCACGCCCACGATCATCACGGAGTTCAGCGCGAACACGTGGAACAGCGGCAGCACGCCGAGCACCCGGTCCGTGCCGTGCGGCCGCTGGCCGAGATCGAGCCAGCTCTGCATGGCGTTGCAGGTGATGTTGGCGTGGGTGAGCTCGGCCGCTTTCGGCACGCCCGTGGTGCCGCCGGTATATTGCAGCACCGCGGTGGCGGACGCCGCGATGGTGAGAGGAACTGGGGCCGCGTGGCTGCGTGTCAGCGCGCGGGCGGTGACGGACACGCCATCATCCGGTATGGCGGCGAGGTCGCCGCGCCTGGCTACGCGGTACGCCTGGCCTTTCAGCCACGGAAGGGCCGCGGCCATGGAGCAGACGACGATCTTCTTCAGGCCGGTCTGCGAGGCTGCCGACGCAACCTTCGGGTAGATGGCGGCAAGATCGATGGTGACCATCACCTCGGCGCCCGAATCGGCGATCTGGTGGACCAGCTCGCGCTCCACGTAGAGCGGGTTGAAGTTCACCACGATCCCACCGGCGCGCAGGACGGCGAAAAAGTAGATGACGGAATACGGCGTGTTCGGCAGGCAGAGTCCCACCCGCGTGCCCTGCTGCACGCCGATATCCTGCAGGCCGCGTGTGGCGCGGGTGACCTCGGCATCGAGCTGCGCGTAGGTCCAGCGGCGGCCCAGGAAGGCGATGGCCGGCTTGCCGGGGTGGTTGCGGACGGTGTCGTCCAGAAGCGAGGGGATCGGACGGGCGATCACGCCAGGGTCAGCCAAGCTGGTTCCTCGTGCCAGCAGGCAGCTTCACGGTCAGGCCGTCAAGTTCCGGGGTCATGACGATCTGGCAGCCGAGGCGGCTGGTGGCCTGCAAGCCGAACGCCAGGTCCAGCATGTCCTCCTCGTCCTCGGTGGCGCGGGCGAGCCGCGGAAACCAGGCGGGATCGACGATGACATGGCAGGTTGAGCAGGCGAGCGAGCCCTCGCAGGCGCCTTCGATGTCGACGCCGTATTTGTGCGCCACTTCCAGGACGGACAGGCCGAGCGGCGCGTCCACCTCCTTGAGGGTGCCGTCGCGCAGGGCGAATGTCATTTTGGGCATGTGTGGTCAGGCCTCTGCATGTTCCGGCGTCTGCGACGGCGTGGTTCGGGTCAAATGGGCGTGGGCGTCGGCGAGCAGGGTCGCGGCCGCCTCGATGTCGGCCGCCGAGGTAAAACGTCCGATACCCACGCGCAAGGTACGTGCCGCCTGCGCGGGCGAGAGTCCCATGGCGGCCAGCACGTGGCTGGGCGCCACCTCGGCCGAGGTGCAGGCCGAG
>CAHJWU010000042.1 GCA_903643085.1 Rhodospirillales bacterium | reverse complement strand
GTGTAGGTCGACGCGCGGGAAGGCAGGACGGTGAGGGTGGAGAAGTTCTTGCCGTCGGTGGAGCGCATGACGAAGTAGGACGTCGCGGACGGATCGAGCCCGCCCCTGACGGAGCAGCCCGCCGCCTCGCCGGGCCGGCCGCCACGCTGCTGGAACGGCTGGAGGCCAAGCTGGACGCTGAAGCCGAGGAGCTGGACACCGGCTCGCGCAGCCGCATACAGGCGGCCATACGCGCGCTGCGCCGGCGCGTGCTGGACCGCGCGCAGATCTGGCGCGCCATGCTGGCCGCCCTCGCGGCTCCCCGGCCGGAACCGGGAGAACGGCCGGCACACATCCACTTTCTCCGGCTCGACAGGCGCGAGGGCACCGACCGCGATGTCGCGTTCTGCCGCCACCATCTGGATCCGACCCAGCCGTTTGCCGTCACGTTGGTGGCGCCGGCGCACGGCCTGCTGATCACCTCGGCCACGCTGCGCGACGCCGGCCAGGACGATGCCGAGGCCGACTGGGATGCCGCCGAGGCGCGGGTCGGCGCCTGCCATCTTCCCAGCCCCGCGCTGCGCGCCACTGTCGGCAGTCCGTTCGATTACGCCGCGCAGACACGCGCCTTCGTGGTGACCGACGTGGGCACCGACGTCGCGGGCCTGGCCAGCGCCTACCGGACGCTGTTCCAGGCGGCCGGCGGTGGCGGGCTGGGGCTGTTCACCGCGATTTCCCGCCTGCGCGCGGTGCACGCCCGCATCGCACCGGAGCTGGAGGCGGCCGGCATCCCGCTGTTCGCCCAGCATGTGGACGCGATGGACAACACCACGCTGGTGGACGTCTTCCGCACCGAGGAGGATTCCTGCCTGCTGGGCACGGACGCCATGCGCGACGGCGTGGACGTGCCCGGCCGCGCGCTGCGCCTGGTGGTGTTCGAGCGCGTGCCCTGGCCGCGCCCGGACATCCTGCACCGCGAGCGCCGCATCCACCTCTCGGGTGGCGACACCAGCGGCTATGACGACCGCATCGCGCGCCTGCGCCTGCGCCAGGCGTTCGGACGGCTGATACGCACGGCCACCGACCGTGGCGTGTTCGTGCTGCTGGACCGGCGCACGCCGACGCGGCTGTTCAGTGCCATGCCGGAAGGGGTGGCGCTACAACGGGTGGGGCTGGCGGAGGCAGTACGGAAGACGGCGGGCTTTTTGCAGGAAGGCCCTCTTTCCTGACAGAGGCGAGGGACTTTTGATCCCTGTCGGCAGCTGTTGAAGCTGGCCGTCGACAGAGATCAATGGCTTCCTGTTCTCGAAGCAGGCCTTCACCCCGCCGGCAGCAAGCGCTCCACCAGATCAACCAGCTCAGGCAGATCCCGCGCCACCGCCACAGCCCCCTCCTCCATGCCCGGCCGTCCGTAGCCCCACCCGGCGAAGATCGCCCGCACGCCGCAACCGGTGGCCGAGAGCACGTCGTTGGTGTGGTCGCCGACCATCAATGCGCGCTCGGTGGTGCCGCCGGCCGCCGCGATCGTCTCGCGCAAATGCAGCGGATCGGGTTTGTGCGCGGCGAAGCTGTCGCCGCCGCCGATGGACGCGAACCGGTCCGCCACGCCGAGCGCACCGAGCAACAACCGCGCTGCGTGCTCCGGCTTGTTCGTGCACACGGCCAGCGTCCAGCCTTGCGCACGCAACCGGTCCAGCGCTTCCGGCACGCCGGGATACAGACGCGTGGCCGCCGCCACGTTCGACTCGTAGTCGGACAGGTAATCCTGGGCGGCACGCGCATCCGGCGCGCTGCCGACGGCCGCGAAGGCGCGTCGTATGAGGGGTTGCAGGCCGTCGCCGACCATCAAGGTGATCGTCGCTTCCGGCAGCGCAGGTAGCCCGCGCGCGGTCAGCGTCCGGTTCACGGCGGCGGCGATGTCCGGCGCGGAATCGGTCAGCGTGCCGTCAAGGTCGAAGGCGAGGGTGCGTGTCATCTCGGGACGGGTCTCTGAAGTGAAAAAACAAGCAAGCCTCTCTTTTTGAGAAAAAAGAAGCAAAAAAGCCTGCTTCGCCGTTGCGGACGTATCGCGTGGGTCCGCGGCAGCGGAGCAGAAGCTTCTGCTCCGCAGAAAGGATCGCCTCCTACTGGCTGCTGCCGTCTCCGCGTAGCGCGTCCACGGAACCCGTCAGCGTGTTGCCGCGCAAGGTCGCCTCCGTGGCACTCATGTTGTTGACCAGCGCGGTCCGGTAGTTGCCGTCATTGGTCAGGTGGTTGTGCTCCACGGTGATCTCGGGCGTCGGCTGGTCCACACCCTCCGCGCCGATGGAAATGGCCGAGGTATGATTGCCCGCGAGCGGGCCCTTTTCCAGCGTGTTGTCGCGCACGATCACCGCGCCGCCGTTCGGTATCTCGATCAGGTAGCTCGCCGTGCCGGTCTGCCCGTCCTCGATGTCGCAGCGTGTCACCTCGGTGCGGGCGGCGCGCGACTTTATGTCGTGGCCCTGCCTGGTGTCGCGGAACAGGCTGTCCTGCACGACGAGGCTGGCGATCTTGCCGGCGTAGATGGCATGGCTGCAGGCGTCCATGCAGACGCCGTTCCTGATGAACTGGCTGTGCCTTACGGTGAGCGTCATCGCGGGGTTGGTGTTGGTCAGTATGCCGTCCTGGTTGTTGACGAAGCGCACGCCGTCCACGGTGAGGTTGCCGCCTTCCGCGCGTATACCGGCGCCGTTGCCGTCCGGCACGCGGGCGCGCGTGAGGGTGAGGTTTCGCACGGTGACGTCGTCGCCATCGACGATGAGCAGCGCCTTGCCGCCGCAGGTCTTGTCCGTGAGCACGATCGCGGCCGCGTCGCCGGCGCCCTCGATCGTCAGCCGGCTGGCGGCCAGGGTGGCGCAGTCGAAATACTGACCAGGGTAGATGACGATGCGGTCGCCGGGACTGGCCGCCGCGGCAGCCGCGGACGGCAGGGCGAACGCGCGGCCGGCGCCCACCTCCAGCGTGCGGGCCCGGGCCTGGCCCGGAACGCCTGCCAGCAGCAGCAGCGCCGCGGCGAGCAGGAAGGCAGGAAGCCTGGTCATCACGCGCCCCGGACGAAAATGGCGGACCCGAAGAGGTGCCCGCCATTGTCTAGCACTTTTGTTCGAAGCCGGAAGCGTCAGGCGCGCTTGCGCAGACGCACGAAGGTCATGCCGAGCAGGCCGGCGCCGAGAGCCGCCACGGTTGAGGGCTCCGGCACCGCGGTGACCGCCGCCGTGTAGTCATACACGATGGAGATGTTGCCGCCTTCGGAGGTGTTCAGCGCGGCGGTGATGTTGCCGCCGCCGCCGGCGAAGGTGGAGCTGGAAAGCGTGTTCAGGTAGAGCGAGAAGTTCTTGCCGACAAACTCGCTCAGGCTGGTGGCATCTGTGAACGTCGTCGACTCGGACAGCGAGCCGGAGCCGAAGCCGTTGGGGGTGGGCTGGATGGAGGTGCTGGCGCCGGCGCCCAGCGTGTAGCGGTTGACCGCCTCTGTCAGCGTCAGGCCGGGGGCGAGGTAATTGGCCAGCGCCGCCGGGGTGCCGCCGCCATCCGAGGCGTACAGGTTGCTGTTGGAGCTGAAATTGAAGGTCTGCGAGGAGGCGCTGGTGTTCATCAGCGAGCCCGTCTCGGTGCCGTTCACCGAATAGGTTATCTGGACGCCGGTGAGCGTGCCGAGTGCGGCGTTGAAGCCGGCAAACGTTGTGCTGTTGACACCGCCGGTGACGCTGAACAGCACGTTGCCGTAATCGGTCTTCTGGTCCGGCACCGCGCCGGTCTGGGTCACGGTGCTGACCGGACCCGCATGCGCGCCGGTGACGATACCGGCAGCGAGAACCGCCGCCGCGAAAAGCTTGGGTGTCTGCATGATCTGCTCCGTTTAAATAGACGGCCTGTGTTGCCGGAGAGTATGTGCCACATACCTACCACAGCCGCAACGACCAAGAATGGAAATAAACGCATGCAAAACAGTTTTTTCGACAGTGTGGCTTATCCACATTTTTGGACGGGCCACCTCGTGTCAGGCTTCCCAGCCGCCAGCCCGATCCGCTATGGCTGGGCGGGACAAAGAAAGGCATCCCCAGATGTGCGGCCTGGCCGGAATCGTTGCTCTTGCCGATGACGGCTCGTCCGGAAATCTGGTGATACGGGCTATGACGGCGGCCATCGCTCACCGCGGGCCGGACGGCGAGGGCTTCTTCACCGCCCCCGGCATCGCACTCGGCCACCGCCGGCTGGCGATCATTGATCCGGCAGGCGGGCATCAGCCGATGTTCAACGAAGACCGGTCGATCGCGATCGTCTTCAACGGCGAAATATTCAATTTCGAGACGATCCGGGCCGAACTTGCCGACGCCGGTCATGTTTTCAGAAACAAATGCGATACCGAAGCGATCGTGCACGCGTGGGAAAGCTGGGGTACGGAATGCGTCACCAGGCTGTCCGGCCAGTTCGCGTTCGCCTTGTGGGACAGTAACAAACAACTGCTGTTCTGCGCACGGGACCGCATGGGCGAGAAGCCCTTCTACTACACATACACTGAGGGCGCGTTCGTCTTCGGCTCGGAAATCGCAGCCCTGGCCGCGCATCCCGGCACGCCGCGCGGCCTTCGCCCCGAAGCCGTCGATGATTTCTTTGCCTACGGCTACGTGCCGGAGCCCGGCACTATCTTCGACGGCGTCATGAAGCTGCCGCCGGCGCACACGCTGCTGCTGGACCGCAGCGGCCGGCCGCCGCGCCTCGAACGCTACTGGTCGCCGCCCGACCGCTCCGAGAAAATAGACGCCGTCGAGGCGGCGCCGCTACTGCGCCAGAAGCTGACGCAGGCGGTCGGCGCCTGCCTGGTCGCCGACGTGCCGCTCGGCGCGTTCCTCTCTGGCGGCGTGGACAGCAGCGCGGTGGTGGCAGCCGCCGCTCGGCAGCGCAGCGCGAAGCTGGACACCTTCACCGTGGGCTTCGACGGCGCGGAGGACGAGACACCGTTCGCCCGCCAGGTGGCCGAGCGCTACGGCACCACCCAGCACAACGACCGCGCGGCGGCCACCGACATGATCGCCGCCGCACGCATCCAGGCACGCGCCTTCGGCGAGCCGTTCGGCGACAGCTCCGCCGTGCCGACGATGACGGTCTGCCGCCTGGCCCGCCAGCACGCCACCGTGGCGCTGTCCGGCGACGGCGGCGACGAGGTGTTCGGCGGCTACCGGCGCTACCGCTGGCACAGCCTGGTCAGCGGCGTACGCAAGCACCTGCCCGCCGGCGTGCGGCGCCACGCGATCGGCACGCTGGCCGCCCTGTACCCCAAGCTGGACCGCGCGCCCCGCTTCCTGCGCGCCAAACACACGCTGACCGAACTGAGCCTGGACTCGGCGCTGGGCTACGCCCGCACCATCACCCGAACCCAACAGGCCGAACGCCACGCGCTGTTCAGCCCGGCCCTGCGCGCCCGGATCGCCGGACACGACCCGGCGGCGCCCGTGCGCGCCATCATGGACGGCGCGCACGAGGCGGACCCGCTGCTGCAGGCACAGCTGACGGACCTGGCCACCTGGCTTCCAGGCGACATCCTGACCAAGGTTGACCGGGCCAGCATGGCCGCCTCGCTGGAGGTTCGCGCGCCGTTCCTGGACCACGAGTTCCTTAGCTGGGGCCTTTCGCTGCCGGCAGGACTGAAAATCGGCGGCGGCGGCGGCAAGCACATCCTGAAGCAGGCGCTGGAGCCGCTGCTGCCGCACAACATCCTCTACCGGCCGAAACAGGGGTTCACGAGCGACCTCGCACCGCTGTTCCGCGCGCAGATGGCGCGCGTGCGGACCCTGGTGCTCGGGCCGGTCATGCGCGACAGCGGATTGTTCGACGCAAGCGCGATCGGGCGGCTGCTGGACGCGCACGAAGCCGGTGCACGCGACCATGCGCAGGTTATCTGGCTGCTGTTGGCTTTCGAGGGCTTCCTGGCGGCTTTGGCTACCACGCCTGTGGCGGTGCCGGTTGAGGAGTCCGTAGTGGTGGCATGACGGAGGAAGGAAGCAAGGCCTTCTTTTTTGCAAAAAAGAAGCAAAAAACTTTTTCTCCGGCTGTCGCGGACTCATGATGCATCTGCTTTGGGTGTTTCCGGGGTTTGGGGTTGGTGGCGCGCAGGTGCGGTTTGCGGCGCTGGCCAACCATCTGGGCGGCGCCTGCCGACATACGGTGGTGTCGCTTGATGGCGATACCGGCTGCGTGGAAAAGCTGGCGCCTGGGCTGGATGTGCAACTACCCAAATCCGGCCACAGGCGCGCACGCATGCTGGATTCGGTGCGGCACGCGCGGCGGTTCCTGCGCGAGGCGCGGCCGGATTGCGTGATCACCAGCAATTGGGGCGCTATCGAGTGGGCCATCGGCGCGCGGCTCGCCGGCCTGCGCCACGTGCACTCGGAAGATGGGTTCGGCCCGGAAGAACGCAACGCACAGATGCCCCGCCGCGCGCTGACCCGCCGCTTGGTCCTGCGCGGCAGCGCGGTGATCCTGCCCTCGCAGACCCTGGCCGCCATCGCGCGCACGCAGTGGCATCTGCCCGAGCGCGTGCTGCACATCATCCCGAACGGCATCGACCTGGCGCGTTTCGCCAATGCGGCCGCGATGCCGGCGCCGGCAGGCGAGGGTCCCGTCATAGGCACGGTCGCAGCCCTCCGCCCGGAGAAAAACATCGCCCGGCTGCTGCGCGCCTTTGCCGCTTTGCGCGCCACGCACGCGGCCCGGCTGGTGGTCGTGGGCGACGGACCGGAGCGGGCCGGGCTGGAAGCACTGGCGGCCGCACTCGGCATTGCGGCAGACACGCATTTCGCCGGACACAGCACGGTGTCGCAACGCTGGCTGGCGGGGTTCGACGTGTTCGCGCTGCCGTCGGACACCGAGCAGATGCCGCTCTCGCTTCTGGAGGCGATGGCGTCAGGCCTGCTTTGCGTGTGCACGGACGTGGGCGACGTGCGCGCCATGCTGGCCGCGGAAAACCTGTCTTACGTTACGGCTGTCTCCGACGAGGCGTTTGCTTCGGGACTAGCCGCCGCGCTGTTCGCACCTGCGGGCGTGGGCGCCGCGAACAGAGCAGGGGCGCGGGCGGTTTATGGGCAGGACCGGATGTTTGCGCATTGGCAATCGGTGATCGCGCCGCCGGTGTGATCAGCAGCGATTGCGGCCCAGGTTGCGTCAGACCCTGACGGACCCATGTCGGCGCTTCTTGACGGCGCGGTTGGGTCGCGACGCACATTGCGCGTTCGCCCCCGTGTTGGGCGAGGTACCCTCGCGCTTGCAGATGCCGGCTGTCTCCGACAGGCATTCACGCGCAAAATCGCGAAAACTCGCGCATCTGCCATTGGGTTTGCGGAAACCAGGCCCGCCTTTGCACCCGCATCCGCTACAGGACGGGTAGTCAGGACAGGTGGCGGCGGCAATCTTCGTTTGGACGAGCAGTAGTGCGACGATCACTTTGGAAACACGCCTGCGTGTGGGACGCAAACGCTCCGGCCAGTCGCGATCAGGCATACGCGTAGGCTCCGCCCTTCTGCAACGCCGCCTGATATGCCGGGCGCGCATGCACATTGGCGACCCATTGTTTCAGCTTCGGCGCTTCGCCCAGGCCGCCGCGTGTGCTGGCCGCTTCGACGGGAAAGCTCATCATCACGTCCGCGCCTGTAAGCTCCTCGCCGGCGAACCAGGCGCTCTTGCCAAGTTCGGCTTCCATGAGCCTGAGCTGCGCGTCGATGTTCGGCCGCAGAAAGCTTTTTTGCACGTTGTCGCTTATCAGTTTCGCGACAGGGCGGATGAAGAACGGCACGCGCGCGGGAAGTGCGCCGAACACCAGCGTCATCACAAGCGGGGGCATCGCGCTGCCTTCGGCGAAGTGGAGCCAGTAGGTGTAGCGCAGCCGCTCTTCGGTGCCCGCCGGCGGGATGAGGCGGCCGTCGCCATAGGTTGCGATGAGGTAATCGACGATGGCGCCCGTCTCGGCGATGGTATGTGCGCCGTCGGTGATGACCGGCGATTTGCCGAGCGGATGCACCGCGTGGAGCTCGGGCGGGGCCAGCATGGTCGTCGCGTTGCGTTCGTAGCGCTTGACGTCATACGGCACGCCCAGCTCCTCGAGCAGCCAAAGCATACGCTGCGACCGCGAGTTGTTCAAGTGGTGAACAGTAATCATTCTAATTCCCAAGGTTTTCGCAAGGTAGTCCGCGACAGCGCAGTCAAAAGTCTTTTGCTTCCTTTCTTCAGAAAAGCCCTTCTTCCTCTACCGCGACAACTCCCGCGTCATCTCATCCAGCCCCGTCAGCGTAAGCGGAAACATCCGCTGCGCCACCAGGTCCCGCAGCATGACGATGGACTGCGTGTGCCGCCAATACTGCTCCGGCGCAGGATTAAGCCAGGCCGTGCTGCGGAAATGCGTAGTCAGGCGATCGATCCACACGCGGCCGGCTTCCTCGTTCCAATGCTCCACGCTGCCGCCCGGCTGCACGACCTCATACGGACTCATCGTGGCGTCGCCCACGAAGATCAGCTTGTAGTCAGGGCCGTACGTGCGCAGCAAATCCCAGGTGGAGAGCGAGGTTTCGTCGCGCCGGCGGTTTTCGCGCCAGACGCGCTCGTAGACGCAGTTGTGGAAGTAGAAATGTTCAAGGTGCTTGAATTCCGAACGCACCGCGGAGAACAGCTCCTGCGAGGTGCGCACGAAATCGTCCATCGACCCGCCGATGTCGAGCAGAAGCAGGATTTTCACCGCATTGTGCCGCTCCGGGATCATCTTCAGGTCCAGCGAGCCGGCGTTGCTGGCTGTCGCGTGTATGGTGCCTGGCAGGTCCAGCTCGGTGGCGGCACCCTGGCGCGCAAAACGGCGCAGGCGGCGCAAGGCGATCTTCATGTTGCGCGTGCCGAGTTCGGTGTCGCCGTCCAGGTCACGGAACTCGCGCTTGTCCCACACCTTCACCGCGCGGCGGTGGCGTGAGTCCCGCTGGCCGATGCGTATGCCTTCGGGGTTGTAGCCGTAGGCGCCGAACGGCGAGGTGCCGCCGGTGCCGATCCATTTGTTGCCGCCCTGGTGGCGCTCCTTCTGCTCCTCCAGGCGCTGGCGCAACGTCTCCATCAGCTTCTCAAAACCGCCCATTGCCTCGATTGCGGCCATCTCCTCGGGGCTGAGGTTCTTCTCGGCTATCTTTCGCAGCCACTCCTCGGGAATGTCGGTGGCCGGATCGCCGGGCGCGTGTTCGAGACCCTGGAACACGGTCGCGAACACCCGGTCGAAGCGGTCCAGGTGGCGTTCGTCCTTCACCAGCGTCGCCCGCGACAGGAAGTAGAAATCGTCGATGTCATAGGCGGCCACGTTGGCTTTCATCGCCCCCATCAGCGAGAGGTACTCGGTGATCGAGACGGGCAGGCCGGCGCTGCGCAGTTGCTGGACGAAGGACGCGAACATCTCAGGCCGCCTCGTCTTGCGGGCCGGACGTCCTGGCGGAGATGCACCGGACCTGGCGTTGCATGGCGTTGGTCATGTCCGACAATTTGCGGGTCTCCTCCGTCGCGTTGCGTGTCAGCCGCTCGGCCTGTTCGCCGGCGCCATGGCTCATGGTCGGATCGGCGCACGCACCATCGGGCCAGCCCTGCAGCCGGTCCATGCGCGCGATCAGGTCGGCGCGCGCGCTGATCTCGGCCGTCGCGGCCTCCAGCGCAGTGACCCGATGATCCGCGCGTATCGCGGCTATGTCACCGCGCAACTCGGTCGCGGTGCGCAGGATCTCGCTTACCTCCTCGGACGCCATCACCTGCTCCTTGCCTCTCCTACGCTAGGTGAGCCCGGCCGCCGGCCCAGGCGGCAGAGTGCCCATTCTTGGGGGCGCCGTCCTGCTAGCCCTCTCGCCTCGCCATGAACGCCAGACGCTCGAACAGATGGACGTCCTGTTCGTTCTTCAGCAGCGCGCCGTGCAGCGGCGGTATCACCACCGTCTTCTCGCGGGTGCGCAGGGCCTCGGCCGGCATGTCCTCGATCATCAGCAGCTTCAGCCAGTCCAGCAGCTCGCTCGTCGCCGGCTTCTTCTTCAGCCCCGGCAGTTCGCGCACCCGGAAGAACATCGTCAGCGCCTCTCGCGCCAGGTCCTGCTTGATGTCGGGATAATGCGACTGCACGATCCGCTCCATCGTCTCGCGATCCGGAAAGCGTATGTAATGGAAGAAGCAGCGGCGCAGGAACGCGTCCGGCAGCTCCTTTTCGTTGTTCGACGTGATGATCACCACCGGCCGCCTGATCGCGCGCACCGTCTCGCGCGTCTCGTAGACGAAGAACTGCATCCGATCGAGTTCCAGCAGCAGGTCGTTGGGAAACTCGATGTCCGCCTTGTCTATCTCGTCGATCAGCACCACCGATTGCTGCTCGGCGGCAAACGCGTCCCACAGTTTGCCGCGCACGATGTAGTTGGCGATGTCGTGCACGCGCGCGTCGCCAAGCTGGCCGTCGCGCAGCCGGCTGACGGCATCGTACTCGTACAGGCCCTGCTGTGCGCGCGTCGTGCTCTTCACGTGCCATTCGATCAGCGGCATGCGCAGGGCGGCCGCCACCTCGTGAGCCAGCACCGTTTTGCCCGTGCCGGGTTCGCCCTTGACCAGAAGTGGGCGCTGCAACGCCACCGCGGCGTTCACGGCCACTTCCAGGTCGCGGGATGCTATGTAGCTGCCGGTGCTCTTGAATTCGGCCAACGCGTGTTGCTCCTCGGTGGGTGAGGCAAAAAAGGCCCTCTTTTCGGAAAAGAAAAGCGGAAACGTCTGCTCCCTGTCGGCGGCTGGCCCGACAGCCGCCGGTCATGCGAGAGCACGCTTGCGCGCTGCAGGGAGCACGAGCTTTTCTCGAGTGAACCGGCTGTCTTCCTAGCCTAACGCCGCGAGCAGCCGCGCCGTCCCGCAAATCCGCACCCACCCGGCGAAATCGATGTCCCATCTATGCCCGCCCGCGGTCGGCGTCTTGCCCCGCCGGCTCAGATACCCGCGCAGCAGCCCGCCCGACCCGACCCGAACCGTGCCGGCCGAATTGGCGGCGTCCGCCAGGCCGACAGCCAGAAGCCGTGCCGCGCCATAGGAGCACAGGCTCGCCTGCAAAGCGGCGGCCAGCGCATCGCCCATCACGGCGCCCCCATTGAACACAAACAGCTTCTCGCCCGCCGCCAGATCCTCGAACAGCTTGGCCTTGAGAAAGCCCATACGCCGGCAATGGTTCAGCTTGAAACGCGCCAGGTCCACGCTGCCTTTCTGCACGAAGCTGTGCATTTTGATCCCGTAAGTCAGGTCGTGCGCCATGAGCTCACCCCAGGGTGCGACGGTGATCTCGGTGCGGTCAGGATCGCCGAAGCCCTCCAGCCGGCGGTCCAGCAAGGTGGTCAGCTCCTCGGGCGACAGCGTGACCCAGCGCAGCAAGGCGAGCTGCTCGGCGCCGTAGCGGCGCTGCACCAGACCGAACTCGCAGTCGTCGCCCAGGCTCTGGAAGCCGGACAGCAGCGCGCAGGCAGCCGGGTCCTGCACTTCGCCCACGTTCACCGGCAGGCCTACGGGAACCACCCCCTGCTCTTCCAGGTCCTCGGGGAAGCTTGGGTGCAGGGGGTGAGTCATGGCAGGTAAGAAAGGCCTTCTTTTAATGAAGAAGCAAAATCCTTTTTTGCCTGTCGCGGACCTTTCCTCTCAGTGGTAGCTCAGCATCGATCCGCCGTGCCCGTCGGTGACCAGGTGGAAATCGGCGGTGGTGAAGGTGCCCGTCAGCCCGAGTGTCAGGGTGTGCGTGCCGTCGTTGAGAGACAGCGTGTCCAGCCCCGCCGTCTGCGTCGCCGCCAGCTTGGCGGTGGACGGGTTCAGGTCGGTGATGTCCAGCATGTCCTGGGTGCCGAAATTGCTGACATGCGCACCTGTCGTATGGGCGGACGTACCCTGAAACTCATCACCCGCCGGCGAGCACCAGAACAGCATGCTGGCCTGGCCTACGGCGATGACAGGCACCGTGGCGCCCATGCCCGGCGTCTGCGCCAGGAAGCTGATCGTGGCGCCGCCATGCACGTCGCGCCCGGCGGACACCTCGCCGCCCATCTTATTCTCGCCGGCGAAGATGAAGTTCTGCGTGGCTGTGCTGGCCACCAGCGTGCCGTTGTTGATGCCCACGCCGGTCAGCACCAATCCCGGCAGGTCGATCACGTCACCCGCAGTGATGCCTACGATCTTGCCGTCGAAATCGACCGGATCGTTCAGCTCCAGCGTGCCCGTATTGCTGGCGAAGTCGACGGTCTGGCTGGACGGCAGGCCGGTTCCCAGCTCCAGCGTGGCGCCGGAGTCGATCTGCAGAACGCCGGTGCCGGACACCGATTGCGCCAGGTATAGCCCGGTGCCCGACGCCTCGATGGTGCCGGAGTTGGCGACCGACGCGTAGATCTGGCCGTTGCCCTTGATCATGCCGCTGGCCGTGTTGACCAGCGGCACTTCCGGGAACAGGCCGTTATCAGTCGCTTCCTGCAGGATGCCGCCGTTCATGGCGATCATCCCGGTGTTGGTGAACACGCTGGGTCCCGCCATCGGCGCGGCGTAGTAGTTGAACAGCGTCACCGCGGCGGCGGAGCCCGCCCCTACGCTGAGCGTGCCGCTGTTGACGAAGCTCGTATCGCCCAGAGCAAGCACACCGCCGCCGCTGGCGGCCAACATGCCGGCGTTGGTGAAATTCGTCGATCCCAGGCTCAGCATGCCCGCGGTCGCCGCCGATATCTGCCCATCGTTGACGATACTGTCGCTCCACTGGCCGTAGCCGGCATTGCCCAGCGTGCCCGCCGTGCCGGACAGGTTGAGCGTGGCGGCCTTGCCGAGGGTCAGAGTCACGCCCGGTGCGGCGTCCAGCTCCGGCGCGGGCAGTCTCATCCCGGCGTAGAGCTGGGCTGCGCTGCCGAGCGATATCTGCGCCGAGTCGATCGTCTCCGTGCTTGTGGCCAGCAGCTTGGTCTCCGCGCCGGTCACCAGGATGGTGCCAGGCTTGCCGCCGGACAGGCTGTTCACCGTGATCCCGCCGGCGATGGCGAGTTCGGAGAACGGGCGGCTGAGGTCAAGCGTGCCGTCATAGGTGATGTCATTCAGCGTGGCGCCGCCGGCTGCCGCCAGCCCCGCGCCGTCATCGACGATCGTGCCGTTCTCGATCGTGCCGGTCAGCACCACGCGGCCGAGCGCTGTGCCCTGGCCGATCGTCAGCGTGCCGCCCATCAGGTCCAGCGTGCCGGCGATCGACAGCGCGCCGCCGACCAGAGCCACCTGGCCCAGCTCAGCCAGGGTCACCGAACTACCCAGGGAAAGCACGCCGCCGTTCACGGCGATGCTTCCGGTATTGGCGAAGTTCTGCGCGTTGATGACCAGGGTCTCGCCCTGGCCCACCGCGATGCTGCCCGCGTTGTCGAAGCCGGGGCCGCCGAGCGTCAGCGTGCCGCCTGCCACGCCGGCGGTGATCTTGCCCTCGTTGACGATCATGTCGCCGGCCACGCCGGTCCCGTTCGGCCGGCCGATATCGGCCAGCTGGCCCGCCTGCGTGATGGTGACGCCGGTGCCCAGCACCAGCGTGCTGCCGCCCGATTGCGCCGGGTCATGCGCCACGTCCAGGGACGCCGCCATGCCGCTGGCGCCCAGCATCACCTGCGCCTGGGCCAGCGTCTGCGAGCCCTGGAAATCCAGCACCGCGCCGGTGCCCAGCACATCGGCGACACCGTTGAGCGTCAGGCCGTCCCTGACCCGCAGGAAGCTGCCGGAACCCGCAAGACCGAGCGTTCCCAGGTAGCTCACGCCGTCCAGCAGCGCCTGGCCGCTGGTGTCGGCCACCAGCGCGCCGGTGGTGTCGGCGATGGCGCCGCCCGCGATGGTGCCACCCAGGCTGATCGCGTGGATGCCCGTGCCGGTGCCGCTCAAGGTGAGCGTGCTGCCGGCATTGGCCAGCGTGCCCGCCAGGCTGATGGTGCCGCCGGTCTGGCTGATGGCGCCAAGCTGGCCGGTGCTGATCGCGCCGCCCAGCACCAGCGTGCCGCCGTTGACGGCGATCTTGCCGGTGTTGGACCACACCGGCGCCGCGCCGTAGACCCCGGCCGGCATGCCCAGCAGGATCTTGCCTCCGGCGGCGGCAACCAGCGTGCCCGTATTGGCGAACTGGGCGGCGGAGATGGTGATCGTGTCACCGCCCGCGGCGATTATGGTGCCCTGGTTGATGATCGTGCCGTAGCCGCTCAGCGCCATCTGGCCGCCGGCGAAGCCCGCCGTGATGGTGCCTTGGTTCACCAGCGTGTCCGCGGCACCCAGCCCGGGCACGGAACTCCAGCCGAGTGCTTGGATGGCTGCGTTCGCGCCCTGCTGCACCACGCTCGTCAGCGTGCCGAGCGTGGCCGTGGTGCCGGTGCTGGCAAGCCAGAGGTCGGTGGTCGCGATCTGGGAGGCCGCACCCGCGCTGCCCAGGCCGATCTGCACCGCGCCCAGCGACTCCGTGCCGCGCAGCAGGAGCGCGCTGCCGGCTCCGGTGTCCGTGATGGTGCCCGCGCCGCCGCTGCCCGACGTCACCTGCGTGCCGTCGGTCAGCGTGACACCGGCGCCGGCGGCCGTGAGGTTCAGCGCGCCTGCATAGGTGACCCCGTCCAGCACGCCCGTGGCGCCCGCGAACGTCAGGCCGTTGCCGCCATCTGCCACGGTGCCGCCGGCGATCGTGCCGGTCAGGGACAGCGCGCCGTAGGACGCGCCCAGCTTGGAGCCGGCGCCGAGCGAGAGCGTGCTGCCGGCATTCTGCACCAGCCCGGCCAGTTGTATCTGGCCCGCGCTGAGAGTGACCGCGCCAAGGCTGGACAGCAGCGAGGAGGCGAACGTGCCGCCCAGCGACAGCGTGGCGGAGGCGACCGTGACGGTGCCCGTGTTGGCGAAGCTGCCGGTGTTCACCTGCAGCGTGGCGCCGCTGCTGACGCCGATCGTGCCCTGGTTGGTGAAGGCGCCGCCGCCGGTGATGGTCAGCGTCTCCCCGGCGCCGGATGCCGTGATGGTGCCGTTGTTGACCAGCGCGCCCGGCAGAACACCCGCGCCCGACAGGGCCGGGCCGCCGACCACGACCTGCCCCTGGCCGCCCATGCCGCGCAGCCAGAGTCCGGACCCCAGGGTCAGCGTGGCGGCGGACGTGGCGTTTGCGCCGGCGACCGCCAGCGTGGCCGCCCCTGCCTGCCCGGGCACCGCGCCGGTGGCGCCGATGCTGACCACCGCGTTGTCGAGCGTCTGGCTGCCCAGGAAATCCAGCGATGCGTAGCCGCCGGTCAGCGCGATGCTGCCCGCGCCGGACCCGCCGGCGCCGGCCAGCGAAAGGCCGCCGACGACGAACAGGCTCTCCTCTGG
>CAHJWU010000041.1 GCA_903643085.1 Rhodospirillales bacterium | reverse complement strand
CCGCCGCTCAACCTGCCTCTGGCCCACGCTTTGGCCGCCCGCGCCGGCCTGCAGGAACCCGCCCTGCTTGCCGCCGCCGCCGATGCCCTGGTGCGCGTCAGCCAGCTTCTGGTGGACGAGCCCGCCATCGCCTCGCTCGGCGTGAGCCGGCTGCTGCTCGCCCAAGACGGCCGTGCAGCCGCCGAGGCGGCGGGGGTCTGGCTCCGCCCGGCAGGCGAGCGCGCTGGCCTCGCCATCTCCCCCTATCCCGAGGAGCTGGCGCATGACTGGTCCAGTCACGGCCGGGACTTCCGCATACGGCCCATCCGCCCCGAAGATGCCGAAGCCCACGCCGCCCTGGTGCGCCGCATTCCGCCGGAAGACCTGCGCTACCGCTTTTTCAGCGCCGTCCGTCAGGTGTCGCCCGAGCAGATGGCCCGCCTCACCCAGATCGATTACGACCGCGAGATGGCGTTGCTGGCCGTGCGCGTGGCGGACCAGGCAAGCGTGGGCGTCGCACGCCTGGTCTGCGGGACGTCCGGCGGCGCCGGCGAGTTTGCCATCGTGGTCGAGCCGGACTGCAAGGGCCTGGGCCTGGCGCGTCACCTGATGCATTGCCTGGTCGCCTGGGCGCGCGCGCGCGGCGTGCCGGAGATCACCGGCCAGGTGCTGGCGGACAACCAGCCCATGCTCCGCTTCGTGCGTCACCTTGGGTTCGTGTTGCGGCCTCTGCCGGACGAGAGTGACGTAATGGAGGCGGTTCTGACACTTGGGTGATCCCAGTTGGCCTGTGGACCGACCGTTGCAGAGGCGAGCCGAGATAAGGCCTTCGCCTTCGAGAAGAAGCAAAGCTTGCATCTGTGCTGTTGCCGAACGTGCAAGCGTATGTCCGCAGGACGCGCGCCGACGGAGACGACCGGTCAACACCCACGCGCTGCGCCGCAACGCGCGCGGGTTTCACGTGCATGGCGCTTGCGCGACGTGGCGCGGCCAAGCGGGCACGTGATGACCTGAGGCATCACGTGTTGATGAGGGTGACGCAAGCCAGCCCGGGCGGCGCGTTTCCGATCGGATTTGATTGACCACGCGGGTTTCTGGACCCGTTGTCAGGCGCTTTCGCCCATGATAGGCGTTGCTGACTCGGACTGATACGGTCGCCGTCATCTGGGGGACGACATGAAAAAGAGTTTCATCACGCGCGTGGTGCTGGCGGCGCTTGTCGCGCCCGTTGCCGCTGTTGGCGCGCCACAGGTCACGCGCTCGGCGGCCATCCTGCCGCCCACAGGCTCCGTGTTGGTCCACGCCGTCGGCTTCTGCCCCTCGGAGGCTGTCAGTTTCTATCTGGGGAGCACTCTACTGACAGTGCTCGCCTCCAACGCAAAGGGCGTTGTCAGCACAGCGAAAGTTGTCATCCCCGCGAACACGCCGCCGGGCAAGCAGGTGCTGACGGCGGCCGGGCAGAAATGTAGCGATGCGGCCAGCATTTCCCTCAGCGTTTTCGACGATTGGTCCCAGGCGCAGTATGACGGCTCCGGAGCGAGCTACAACTACTATGAGGGCACGATCTCAGCCGACAATGTCGGCTCTCTCGGCCAGCTCTGGGTTCAGACAGGCGGCGGTTTCGGTCCGCTCGCCGTGGAGGGCGATGACGTCTACCTGTTCAACCGGAGCAGCGAGTCGTACGATGCGTTCAACGGGCCTGCCGGCACACTCCTGTGGAGCACCACAGTAGGGCCGAGCGCTGTTGCGCCGGCGCTCTCTGCCACGAACGCCTTTCTGCTCAACGAGGCGGGTTATCTCGGTGCGGCAAACCGCCGCACGGGCGCGCTGAAATGGACCACCCGTACTCTCGGCGGATTTGTGCCACCATTGGCGGTCAACGGGACCGTCTTCGTCGCCGATCAGAACGACGGCATCATCATCGCCACCGATGCGGCGAGCGGTTCGCCACTCTGGTCGTACACCTTGCCGCAAGGCACGTCGCCGGGCGGCCTGGCTGTCGTGGCGGGCGTCGTCTACGTGCCCTACGCGTCCGGTTCCCGGACGGGCGGCATCATCAAACTCAACGCCGCGAATGGCACCAGCATCCTTTCGGCCAGCGTTGGTGACGGGCTTATCGGCCCTCCTGTCATCGCCAATTCGCGTATTTACGCAAGCGATTTCTCCGGGAGCATCGACGCGTTCGACGCCGCCACCGGCGCGCAGGTTTGGAGCGCGCCCTGCGCGAGCTGCACGCAAGGCACTGTTGTTCCTGTCTCGGCGGCGAACGACATCGTGTATGCCAGTCAGGTGAACGCGATCGTTGCGCGCAACGGCGATGACGGCACGGTGCTGTGGACGGCGACAACGGGTGGAACGGTGAGTACGCCGTCAATCGCCAACGGCGTCGTCTACGTCACCTCCGGGGATGGTAACCTCTACGCCTACAACGCGAAGACCGGCGCGCAGCTCCTGGCCTATTACGCCGCGCTGCAGTCGCCGGCGCAGCCGGTGATCGCCAACGGCAAGGTGCTGATCTCGGACAGCGGCGCGCAGAAGCTCATTGCGCTCAGCGTCAACGGTGTGCCGCCGGAGGCGCGCGATGCGTCGCCTGGCCGTTAGGCGGCGCGGCCGACGATAGCTCCTGTCCGGAACTGCCAAGCTCGGCGCCATGCACTAACCCCGACTTCCGACTTCCCGGCCGAGTGGCGGCCGCCTTCAAACGGCTCGTCCGACGTCACATACGAGGTGGACGAGCCAGCACCGGCCAGCGCAACGCCGCCCGAGCTGCGCCGCCTGCCTGCCGGCTCAGCCGAAGCGCATCACCACATGTGCCCGAGCGAGGCCACCACGATCACCGCCACGCCCAGCCCCAGGTTCAACGTGATCAGCAGCCGCAGGCGCTCCAGCATCTCCGGCCCCGGCCGTATCGCCCGCCGCAGCCGCCGGAACGGCGCGAAATAGGTGTACAGGAACACCGCCGCCATCAGCAGGCCCAGCAGCTGCATGACGTTCACGTACCAGGGCAGCCGCGCCATGCTCCACCCGGCCAGCCCGATCATCGTCCAGCCGGTCAGCAGCATGATCGGCATCGCGTGCCACACCACCAGGAAGAACCGCTTCAGCGTCAGCATGTGCAGCTGCAGCCGCGGCGCGGGATCGAGCACGCCCAGCGCCGGCCGCAGCACCACCAGCGCGTACAGCATGCCGCCCACCCAGGCCGTCGCCGCCAGGATGTGCAGGGCAAGCAGCAGGTTCAGCCACGGCGCATGCGGTATCATCTCGCTATCTCCAACAGGGCGTCCGCCAGCGCGGACAGCTCGGCCGCCGCCACGCTTCGGGTCGGCGCCTCGGTCACGCCCATACCTTGCGCGAAAGCCTGCGCATAGGCGCGCCGGTCGCCCAGCGTGTGCGGCAGCACCGGCAGGCCGGATGCCGCGAACGCCGCCTCGACCGTGCTGCGCAGGGCGGACTTGCCCGGCGTCCGGTTCAGCACCACGGCCACGCGCCGGCGCTCGGCCGTCACCAGCTTCAGCGTACCGGCGGAGGCCCACAGATCCGGCATGGCCGGCTGCACCGGTATCACCACGAGGGCCGCCGCCCTGATCGCGCGCGCCGCGTCACTGTCGATCTGCGGCGGCGTATCGACCACCAGTATGTCGGCCGCCCCCGACTGCCGGTCCAGCTCGCCCTTCACCCGCCAGCCGGACACCGCGGCAAAGCCGATCGCAGCCAGCGCCGGGCGCTGCTCGCGCAGCTTGTGCCAGTGGCCGAGGCTGTTCTGCGGATCGATGTCCAGCAGCGTCACGCGATGCCTGCCCGCCCAGGCTGCGGCCAGGTTGGCGGCCAGCATCGTCTTGCCGGCGCCGCCTTTCTGTTGAGCGACCGTGATGATCAGGGCCATCGATGCACCTTAAAGGAAGCAAGCAAGGCCTGCTTTTTTGAAAAGAAGCAAAAACCTTTTACTTCCCAGCATTTGCATCGATCGTGCGAGTCCGGATATGCCGAAGCGTCGGACACAGCGGAGGAGCAAAAGTTTTTTGCTTCTTTTTTTCGAAAAAGAAGGCCTTGCTTGCTTCCATGAGCATCACCGCCGAACGCCCCGACACGACGCTGCACACCCTGCACCAGATTGAGCGCAAGCTGCTCTGGCTCTCCGCCTTGACCATACACAACGCCAACCACGTCCGCCCGAACCGCGACGGCCTGAAGGTCGGCGGCCACCAGGCGAGCTGCGCCTCCGTCATATCCATCATGACCGCGCTGTACTTCGCCAAGCTGCGCCCGCAGGACCGCGTGGCCGTCAAGCCGCACGCCTCGCCGGTGTTCCACGCCGCCAACTACCTGTTCGGCCGGCAGAGCATCGACAAGATGGAGAGTTTGCGCCGCTTCGGTGGCGCGCAGGCCTATCCAAGCCGGGTGAAGGACGGCGCCGAGGTGGATTTCTCCACCGGCTCGGTGGGCCTCGGCGTGGCGGCCACCAGCTTCGCGTCGCTGATCCAGGATTACGTGCGCCTGCACGGCCTGCTGCCGGACGGCGCCCGGCCAGGCCGCCACATCGCCATAGCCGGCGACGCGGAGCTGGACGAGGGCAACATCTACGAGGCCCTGCTGGAAGGCTGGAAGCACGACGTGCGCAACGTCTGGTGGATCGTCGACTACAACCGCCAGAGCCTGGATTCGGTGGTGCAGGACCGGCTGTTCGGCCGCTTCGAAGGCCTGTTCGGCGACATGGGCTGGAACGTGGTGCGCATCAAGCACGGCCGCCTGCAGGAAGCCGCTTTCGCCCGCCCGGGCGGCGAAGCCCTGCGCGCCTGGATCGACGACTGCCCCAACAGCCTCTACGCCAGCCTCACCTTCCAGGGCGGCGCAGCCTGGCGCACCGCCCTGCTGGCCGACCTTGGCCGCAGCCAGGCCCTGCGCGCCATCATCGAGCCGCTCAGCGACGCGGACCTCGCCGCACTGATGACCAACCTCGGCGGCCATGACATCGAGACGATACTCGAGGCGCTGACCGAGGCAGACCGCGAAGGCGACCGCCCCACCTGCTTCATCGCCTACACGATAAAGGGCATGGGCCTGCCTTTCGCCGGCCACAAGGACAACCATTCCGGCCTGATGACACGCGAGCAGATGGAGGCGTTCCGCGCCGACATGCAGATACGCCCCGGCCACGAATGGGACCTGGCCGAGGGCCTGGACCTCACCGAAGCCGAACTGCGCGCCTTCATCGAAGCCGTCCCGTTCGCCACGCGGCTGACCCCGCAAGGCCGCGCGTACGAGGCCCCGGCCGTCCCGCTGCCGGAGACGGTGCCGCTGGGCAGGCTGGACGGCCGCACGCTCTCCACCCAGACCGGCTTCGGCGAGATACTCGGCGAGATCGGCCGCGCCGAAGGCCCGTGGAAGGCGGCGGCCAGCCGCATGCTCACCACCAGCCCGGACGTCACTGTCTCCACCAGCCTGGGCCCGTGGGTGAACCGCCGCGGCTTGTTCGACCGCCACGCCCGGCCGGACGTCTTCCGCGACACCAAGGTCGCCAGCATGCAGCGCTGGGGCATGAGCCCGTCCGGCCAGCACATCGAGCTGGGGATCGCCGAACAGAACCTGTTCCTCCTTTTGGGCGCGGCCGGCCTGAGCCACGCTTTGTGCGGCGCCCGCCTGCTGCCGATCGGCACGGTGTACGACCCGTTCGTCAACCGCGGCCTCGATGCGCTGATCTACGCCTGCTACCAGGACGCCCGCTTCCTGCTCGTCTCCACGCCCTCCGGCATCAGCCTCGCGCCCGAAGGCGGCCAGCACCAATCGGTCAACACGCCGCTGCTCGGCATGGCGGCCGACCGCCTCGCTGCCTACGAGCCCGCCTACGTGGACGAGCTGGCAATCATGCTGCGCTGGGCGCTCGCGCACATGCAGAAGCCGGACGGCTCGGCCGTCTGGCTGCGCCTGTCCACCCGCGCCTTGTCCCACCGCGCCCGCGTGCTGGACGAAGCCTCTGTCATCGCCGGCGCACACTGGGTGGTGCCGCCCGGCGAGGGCGCCCCGCTCGCTTTGGCCTATCAGGGTCCCCTGGCCCAGGAAGCCGAAGCCGCCTTCGCCACCCTGCGCGAGGACGTGCCCAATGCCGGGCTGCTGGCCATCACCAGCCCGGACCGCTTGTATGCCGGCTGGCTGGCCGCCGGCCGCGCCCGCCGCGCCGGCACGGCAGCATCCAGCCACATCGAACACGTGCTTGCCCCCATGGCCCCCGGCAGCGCCATCGTCACCATCCTGGACGGCCACCCCGCGGCTCTCACCTGGCTCGGCGCCGTGCGCGGCCAGCGTGTGGTGCCGCTTGGCGTGGACCGCTTCGGGCAGAGCGGCGACATCGTGGACCTCTATCGCGAGTACGGCCTGGACGAGGACGCGATCCTGCAAGCATGCGCCCAGGCGCTGCTTGGCTGACGTCGCCGACAGGAGAGCAAGGTCGTTTGGTTGAAAACTCTTTGTCCCACGCCGGTGCGGCGGCCTCGTCGCTCAGGCACCAGGCGCGCAGACACGGCGACCGAGCAGAAGTTCGCTGCCTTCCTCGAAGATGGAGGAGCGCTTGCTTCCTGCCTGTCGTCGCCAGACCGGCATTTGACTAAGCCGCCCACGCACGGGATTTTAGCCGGATCATCAGGAGGACCAAGCCCATGTTTCGCCTGCTCGGCCATACCGCCGCCGCCCTCGTCTGCTTCGCCACCGCACAGGCCGCCGAAGTCACTGAGAGCATCACCACGACCGCCAGCCCGAAGGTGGTCTGGGCCCTGGTCGGCCCGTTCGAAGGCATCTCCGGATGGTTGCCGGGCACGCTCAGCAGTCCGGCCGACCACGGCAGCACGGTGGGCTCCGTCCGCGTGCTCACGCTCAAGGCGCCGGGCAATCCCACGGTCACCGAAAAGCTGACGGCCCATAAAGGCCACAGCTACAGCTACGCCATACTGGCCGTGGATCCAAAGGTCCTGCCGGTCTCCGGCTACACCTCCACCATCTCCGTCAGCAAGGACGGCACCGGGTCCAAGATCACCTGGCACGCCGATTTCCAGCCGGCCGGCGGCGCGGACGAGGCGACCGCGGACAAGGCCCTGACCGGGCTCTACCAGTCCGGCCTGGCGAACATCAAGACGATGGCGGAAAAGTAGCCGCCAGGCCGGCGACCACGGATTCGAACATCTCCGTGGTCAGCCGCCGCGTGGAGGTGTTGTAGCGGGAGACGTGGTAGCTGTCCGCCAGCACCAAGCCGCCCGGTAACGCGTGGTGCGCCCCGTGGGCGAACTTGCAGGCGCTGAGCCTCACCTGGAACGCACGCAGCACCGCAGCATGGGCCAGCACGCCGAGCGCCAGCACCGCCCTCAGGCGCGGCAGCCCGGCAAGCTCGGCCTGCAGGAAGCGGTTGCAGGTTGCTGCCTCGCCGGGTGTCGGCAGGTTGGCCGGCGGCACGCAGCGCACGGCGTTGGCAATCCGGCATCCGTGCAGGCTCAGCCCATCGGCGGGATCGGCCCTGTAGGTGCCCTGCGCCAGGCCGGATTTCAGTAGGGTCTCGTATAGTAATATGCCGGCATGGTCGCCGGTAAACGGCCGCCCGGTGCGGTTGGCGCCGCGCACGCCAGGCGCCATGCCGACGACGAGCAGCCAGGCGTCCTGCGGCCCGAAGCTCGGCACCGGCCCGTTGAACCAGTCCGGGTGTTCGGCACGGTTGGCATCGCGGTAGGCGACGAGGCGGGGACAGAGCGGGCAGTCATGCGGCGGCTGTTCGGTCACGAATGACGCGTACTACCATGCAAAGAAAGCAAGCAGTCCTTTTTTGAAAAAAGAACCAAAAACTTTCACTTCATCCGCAGATGCGCCAAGGCGTGTTTCTCCGGCTACGGCGCGACAGCGGAGTCGAAAGTTTCTTGCTTCTTTTTCTCAAAAAAGAAGGCCTTTCTTTCTTACAAATGCTCGTGCGGCTCCAGCATTTCGCTGCGCCCCACACGCGGCCGGGGCTCCATCTGCCGCCGCGTGAACTCGGGTGCGATCTCGGCCAGCTCAAGGAACTGATCCGCCTGACGACGCAACTCGTCTGCCACCATCGGCGGCGCGGTGCGTATTGAACTCACCACGCTGACACGTACGCCGCGCCGCTGCACGGCTTCGATCAACCGGCGAAAGTCGCTGTCACCGCTGAAAAGCACGGCATGGTCCATCTTGTCGGCCAGTTCGAGCATGTCTATGGCCAGCTCGATGTCCATGTTGCCCTTGACCCGCCTGCGGCCGGTGGCGTCGGTGAACTCGCGTGCGGGTTTGGTGACCAGGGTGTAGCCGTTATAGGCGAGCCAGTCGGTGAGCGGCTTCAGCGGCGAGTATTCCTCGGTTTCCAGCACCGCCGAGTAGTAGTAGGCGCGTATCACGTGGGCTTGCCTGCGGAAGAACTCCAGCATGTTGCGGTAGTCGACGTCAAAACCGAGGTTACGGCTGGCCGAGTAGAGGTTGGCACCGTCGATGAACAGGCAGACTCGCTCGGTGGGCAGGAAATGCATGATGGGTCTTTCGAAACGCCCGAAGGCCGGCTGGTCAGGCGCCGGACTGGAGTATCGTTGCATATGTTAATAAGTTGCTTAAACGCAAGGATGAAGCACACATTTTTGTGATAATTGGGGTCGGGGCTAATCTACCCACGCGCGAAGGTGCTTCGCCGTTACAGGCTTGCGAGCGCGCCATCAAAGCAGTGGCGGCGCTGGACGGCGTCTCGCGTGTGTGCCGCTCGCGCTGGTTCTCCAGCGCGCCCGTGCCGCCATCGGGGCAGCCACGCTACGTGAACGGGGTATTGCGGGCCGAATGCTTGCTTGCTCCGGGCGTTCTGCTGGCCGCCCTGCAGAGCATAGAGGACGCGGCCGGCCGGGAGAGGAGTGTGCCGGACGCTGCCAGGACACTGGATCTGGACGTCATCGACGCCGGCGGGCTGGTGCGCGAGGACGCGGACCTTACCCTGCCCCACCCAAGGGCGCATCTGCGCGGGTTTGTCCTGCGCCCGCTGCGAGACGTGGCACCGGACTGGGTACACCCGGCAAGCGGGATTTCCGTGCACGCCCTTCTGGCGGCACTGGCCGCAGACGACACCGTGCCGCTCTGACCCCTACGCCCGCCCCGAAGCGCACCGAGTAGCTAGGGTGCTTCTTCCTCTCGAAGCAGGCCTTGCCTTGCTTCCCCAAGCCCGTTCCCCTAGAATGAAAGTTTCGAAAAACCAGACAAGTCCGTGGAGTGCCGGTCGTATGGCGCGTGTAACAGTCGAAGATTGCGTGGAGCGCGTCCCGAACCGCTTCGAGCTCGTCCTGCTCGCGGCCCAGCGCGCCCGCAACATCAGCCGCGGCGAGGAGCTGACCGTCGAGCGCGACAACGACAAGAACCCGGTCTGCGCACTGCGCGAGATCGCCGGCGAGACGATCGAGCTTCCCAAGCTGGAGCAGGACCTCATCAAGTCGCTGAGCCGCTCGCCAGAGCCTGAGCCTGCCGATGAGGAGGTGCTGGACCTTATCCCGACCGACCAGAACATCTTCGGGTTGCAGGACATCTCCAGTGAGGAAGAGGCGGCCGGCATGGCGCAGGAAGAACTCTCTCCTGATGACCTGGAAGCCGCAATCGAGGCCGAACTGGGCGGACGCCGCCGCTAAGCGCTTTCCCCGGGGGCGGATTTGACGGCACTGAACACCCCCGTCTTCCCGCTGCGCGTGCCCGAAGGCAGCGGCGGCACGCTGGCCGCGCGCGAGGCGTGGCTTACCCAGCGTGTGCACGCCTACGCGCCAGGGGCGAACACGGCGCTGATAGAGACCGCCTACACGGTGGCGAGCGAAGCTCACCGCACGCAGACCCGCGACAACGGTGACCCCTACATCACCCATCCAGTGGCCGTGGCAGAGATACTCGCCGGCTACCACCTGGACGTGGCAAGCATCTGCACCGCCCTGCTGCACGACACGGTGGAGGACACCGCGGTCACCACGCGCGAGCTGGAGGCGCGCTTCGGCCCGACCATAGCCGGGCTGGTGGACGGCGTCACCAAGCTGACCAGGCTGGAGCTGCAATCGGACCGAACAAAGCAGGCGGAGAATTTCCGCAAGCTGGTGCTGGCCATGAGCCGGGACATACGCGTGCTGCTCGTCAAGCTCGCCGACCGGCTGCACAACATGCGCACGCTGGGCTTCGTGCAGAAGACCGAGCGGCGCCACCGCATCGCGCACGAGACGCTGGACATCTACGCGCCGCTGGCCGCCCGCATCGGCATGGATTCGCTCAAGACCGAGCTGCAGAACCGTTCCTTCGCCGTGCTGGAGCCGGACGCGCACGACACCATACAGGCGCGGCTGAACTACCTGCGCGGCCAGGGTGCCGACGTGATCGAGGAGGTGCGGCGCGAACTGACGTCCGTGTGCCGCGACGCCGGCGTGGACGTAAGCGAGGTGTCGGGCCGGGAGAAAAGCGCGTTCTCCATCTGGCAGAAAATGCAGACGCGCAACGTGGCCTTCGAGCAGCTCTCCGACATCATGGCCTTCCGCATCGTGGTACCCACGCGCGAGCAGTGCTACATGGCGCTGGGCGCCGTGCATAACGGCTACCCGGTGATCGCCGGCCGCTTCAAGGATTACATCAGCACGCCGAAGGCGAACGGCTATCAGAGCCTGCACACCGGCGTGACGCTGCGCCACCCGCGCAACCAGAAGATAGAAGTCCAGATACGCACGCAGGAAATGCACGACATCGCCGATAACGGCGTGGCGGCGCATTGGAACTACAAGGAAGGCGAGCAGGAGGCGCACAACTTTCCCTGGGTGCAGGACCTGCTGGAAATCCTCGACAACTCGGCGGCGCCCGACGAATTCCTCGAGAACACCAAGCTGGAACTCTACCAGGATCAGGTCTTCTGCTTCACGCCGAAAGGCCAGCTGATCCAGCTGCCGCGCGGTGCCACGCCGATCGACTTCGCCTACGCCGTGCACAGCCAGGTGGGCGACACCACGGTGGGCGCCAAGGTGAACGGCAAGCTGATGCCACTGCGCACGCCGCTCGCCAACGGCGACCAGGTGGAGATCATGACGGCGCGCGGCGGCACGCCCTCGCCGTCCTGGGAACGCTGGGTGGTCACCGGCAAGGCGCGCGCGCGCATACGGCGCTACGTGGCCGGCCAGCAGCGCGCCGTCACGCTGGACCAGGGCCGCACGGCGCTGACCCGCGCATTCCGCCAGGAAGGGCTGGACGGCTCCGAGAAGGTGCTGGAAGGCGCGCTGAAAAACTTTAAATGCGCCACCGTGGACGATCTGTACGTGTCCGTCGGGAACAGCACGATCGGGCCGAAGGACGTGATACACGCGGCCTACCCGGAAATGCTGGAAGCCGCACGCGGGCCGCGCATGATACCCGGCCTGCTGGCGCGCCCGCCGATCGCCAAACCACCCTCGCGCGACAGCGGCATGGCCATCACCGGCCTGGTGAGCGGCATGGCCGTGCACTATGCCGGCTGCTGCCACGCGCTGCCCGGCGACCCGATCGTCGGCATCGTCACCACCGGCAAAGGCGTCACGATACATACCAGGAGCTGTCCTACGCTGGAGACGTTCGCCGCCACGCCGGAACGCTTCATCGACGTGGACTGGGATTACGCGGCCGGCGCAGACGCGCGCGTCACCGGCGGCAGGCAGAACACCCACACCGGCCGCATTAGCGTGATCGCGGCGAACGAACCGGCCACACTGGCCAACCTGACGAACGCGGTGGCACGCCAGGACGGCGCGGTGACGAACCTGAAGATCGTCAGCCGTCAGCAGGATTTCATCGAAATCATGGTGGATGTGGAGGTGCGGGACCTGCGGCATTTGTCGATGGTGATCGCGGGGCTGCGTGCGGTGAGCGGGTTGACGCAGGTGGAGCGGGATCGTGCCTAGGCAGGCAGGCAGGCAGTTCTTCTTTGAAAGAAACCGAAAAACTCCTGGTGCCTGTTGGGAGTGTCGGGAACGCTTTCCGGTCCCATGATCATCGGGATCGGCGCGGACCTTTGCGACATCCGGCGGGTGGAAAAAGTGCTGGCACGGTTCGGCGACCGCTTTCTCGACCGCGTGTTTACCGAGGAAGAACGGGCCCGTGCTGCCCGCCGCACGGAAAGCTTGCGCGCAGGCACCTATGCCAAACGATTCGCCGCGAAAGAGGCCTGCGCGAAGGCGCTGGGCACCGGTTTCAGCCAGGGCGTGTTCCACTCGGACCTGGGCGTGGTGAACCTCCCCGGCGGCAAGCCTAGCCTGCTACTCACAGGCGGAGCCCTGAACCGCCTCCGTGCCATCACACCGGCAGGCCTGCGGGCTGAGTTGGCCCTGACCATGACGGATGAAGTGCCTTACGCGTTCGCGCAGGTCATCATCTGGGCAACGCGTGAGGGATGAAGCGGAACAGGACCGCGCAGGACAACCCGCGATGCAGACACGTGCGCGCTGCGCCCTGCCGAAGACCGAAGAACCGGGTTGCGGGCACTTTCGCCCGTTCCGCCATTCGCGGGACCATTTCTGCCGCTGCTTGCGGAGACTGCTGACTGAGCTGTGTTAACCCCGGCTAAGCCATCCGCCCATGACAATGCTTGTATTTCTTCCCCGACCCGCAAGGACAAGGCGCGTTGCGCTGGGTCCCGCCCCAAGTCGTAGGATCGTTCGCGTCGAACGGCGCCAGAGCCGCCTTGCCCATCTGCCAGACATCTCCTCCGCCAAACTGGTCCGCACCCGCCAATGCCGGTGCCGCGAAGTTCTCCACCATACCCGCCGGCAACGCACGCGGCAGTGGCGGCGGCTCGGCCGACAACTCCACCCGGCTCAGCGTGCTGACCACGCGCTCGCGCAGATCGTCCAGCATGTTGTTGAACAGCGCGAATGCCTCCGCCTTGTACTCGTTGAGCGGATCGCGCTGCCCGTAGGCGCGTAAGCCTATTCCCTGGCGCAGATGATCTAGCGCCAGCAGGTGCTCCTTCCATACCGTGTCGAACATCTGCAGCAGCAGGCTCTTCTCGATGTAGCGCATCACCTCGGGGCCGTAATTGGCCGCCTTGGTCGCCGCCGAACTGTCGATCGCCTCCGTCAGCCGAGTGTGTATCGCCTCCTCGGCAATCCCCTCCTCGCGGCCCCACTCCACCACAGGCAGGTCCAGGTTGAACACGCGCTTCACGTCCGCGGCCAGTTCCGCCGTCTCCCACTGTTCGGCAAACGCCCGTTCCGGGATGCGCTGCCCCACCAGGGCGTCCGCCAGTTCATGACGGAACCCGACGATGGTCTCGGAGACGTCGTTGCTGTTCATGTATTCCCGGCGCTGGGCATACACTTCCTTGCGCTGATCGTTCATCACGTCGTCGTATTTCAGCAGGTTCTTGCGCGTATCGAAATTGCGCGCCTCCACCTTCTTCTGCGCCTTTTCCAGCGCCTTGTTTATCCACGGATGGACGATCGCCTCGCCCTCCTTCAAGCCGAGCCGCTGCAGCATGCCGCCCATTCGGTCGCTGCCGAAGATGCGCATCAGGTCGTCTTCCAGCGACAGGAAGAACCGGCTCGCACCAGGATCGCCCTGACGCCCCGAACGTCCGCGCAGCTGGTTGTCGATGCGGCGGCTTTCATGGCGCTCCGTGCCGATCACCAGCAAGCCGCCGCCCGTCTTCACGCGGTCATGGAAGCCCGGTATCTCGCCACGTATCTCCGCCTCGCGGGACGCACGCTCCGCCTCCCCGGCCAGACTGTGCGCCTCCTGCCGCAACCGCATGTCCAGATTGCCGCCGAGCTTGATGTCGGTGCCGCGGCCGGCCATGTTGGTCGCGATCGTCACCCGCCCAGGTGCACCCGCCTGCGCGATTATCGTCGCTTCCTGCTCGTGGAAGCGCGCGTTCAGCACCGCGTGCGGGATCTTGCGCGACTTCAGTATCTCGCTGAGCACCTCACTCTTTTCGATGCTCACCGTGCCCACCAGCACCGGCTGCTCTCGCGCGCGCGCCTCCTCGATCAGCGTGGCCACGGCGGTGTATTTCTCGCCCGCGGAGCGGTATACCTCGTCGTCGCCGTCGCGGCGCACCACGGGCACGTTGGTCGGTATCTCGATCACGCTCAGCTTGTATATCTCGGCAAACTCATCGGCTTCCGTCATCGCCGTGCCGGTCATGCCAGACAGTTTCGGGAACAGACGGAAGTAGTTCTGGAACGTGATGGAAGCCAGCGTCTGGTTTTCCTGCTGGACGGTGACGTGTTCCTTGGCCTCCAGCGCCTGGTGCAGCCCTTCCGAGAACCGCCGCCCCTCCATCATCCGGCCGGTGAACTCGTCGATGATGATCACCTTGTCGTCGCGCACGATGTAGTCCACGTCACGCGCGAACAGCGTATGCGCGCGCAGCGATTGCTGCACGTGATGCACCACGCTGACGTTGAAGATGTCATACATGTTGCCTTCGGTGATGATCGCCGCCTCGCGCAGCATGTCCTCCACGCGCTCGTTGCCGGCCTCCGTCAGGTGCACGGACTTGGCCTTCTCGTCCTTCTCGAACGTCGCCGCGTCGCGCACCAGTTCCAGGATCACCAGGTCCACCGACCGGTACAGATCCGAGGAATCCTCCGCCGGCCCCGAAATGATCAGCGGCGTGCGCGCCTCGTCGATCAATATGCTGTCCACCTCGTCGACGATCGCGTAGTTGAACGGCCGCTGGACCATGTCCTCCAGGCGATACTTCATGTTGTCGCGCAGGTAGTCGAAACCGAACTCGTTGTTTGTCCCGTACGTCACGTCGCACGCGTACGCCGCGCGCCGCTCCTCATCCATCAGGCCATGCACGATCACCCCCGTGCTCAGCCCCAAGAACGTGTAGAGCCGCCCCATCTCCTCGCTGTCGCGCCGCGCCAGGTAGT
Source organism: Rhodospirillales bacterium (assembly GCA_903643085.1). GTDB lineage: Bacteria > Pseudomonadota > Alphaproteobacteria > Acetobacterales > Acetobacteraceae > BOG-908. Next base: position 531 of record CAHJWU010000041.1, on the reverse strand, counting down.
CGTTCACCGTCACCACGTGCACGCCGCGGCCGGACAGCGCGTTCAGATACACCGGCAGCGTGGCCACCAGCGTCTTGCCCTCGCCCGTCTTCATCTCGGCGATCTTGCCGTCATGCAGCACCATGCCGCCCACCAGCTGCACGTCGAAATGCCGCATCCCCAGCACGCGCCGGCTGGCCTCGCGCACCACCGCAAACGCCTCCGGCAACAGCGCATCCAACGTCTCGCCCGCCGCCACACGGCCGCGGAACTCCAGTGTCCTGCCCGCCAGCGCCTCGTCCGACAGCCCGGACACCGCCGCCTCGTGGGCGTTCACGCGCGGCACACGCTGCTGGTAGGACTTCAGGGAACGGTCGTTGGACGTGCCAAAAACAGCGCGGGCGAGGGAGGAGAACATATCGGGCAGATAGGCGGCACGGGGTGTGGGGTCAACCAAGGCAAGGCCAAGGGGCTTTGCCCCTGATCCCCGCCGGGGCCAGTCGGCCCCCCTCCCAAACATCACGAACTAAACAGGTTCTAAGGACGACTGTC
>CAHJWU010000040.1 GCA_903643085.1 Rhodospirillales bacterium | reverse complement strand
CCAGAAGCCGGCGCAGGCTGGCCATGTAGGCCGCCATGTCGCCGTCCGGCGGGCTGACGACGCTGGTGGACCAGGACATCACGTGATCGCCGCTGAACAGCACGCCCATCCCCGGCTGGGCGAAGCACACATGGTCGCTGGCGTGGCCGGGCGTGTGCAGCACCAGAAGCCCGGCCGCGATGTCGCCCTCGGCCAGCGGGACGTCTGGCGTGAAGCTGCCGTCCCACGGCGTGGCCCAGGCGGCGACCGGCGCCCCGGTGGCCGCCCGCAACGCCGGGGCGCCGGCCAGGTGATCCGCGTGTGTGTGGGTGAGCAGGATGTGCGCGATGGTGCCGGCTGCCATGATGGCTGCCCTGTGCGCCGCGTCGTCCGGGCCCGGATCGATCACGGTGATCCCGTCCGGCCCATCGACCAGCCAGGTGTTTGTGCCGTGATGCGTCATCGGGCCCGGGTTGGGGGCTATCAGGCGACGTATGCCGGGCGCCACTTGGGCAGGCACGAAGCGGACGGGCTCGGGTTCGTCGAGGAAGGCCATGCAAGCTCGCTCCCACGCCGGCGCGCCTGCGTCTAGCCACGCGGGCCAACCTGCCCCATGGTGCGCCCCGCGCTGGCTATCGGAAGCGGCGCAAAGCCACCGACGGCCTGTCAACAGGCCGCACGCCAGGGAGCTACCGTGAAGGCGATCGTCTGCAACGAGTTCGGGCCGATCGAGACCCTGACGCTCGAGGAACGGCCGGATCCTGTGCCCGGCGCCGGCGAAATATTGATCGAGATACATGCGGCCGGAGTGAATTTTCCGGACGGCCTGATGGTGCGCGGCGAATACCAGGTGAAGCCGCCGCGACCGTTCACGCCTGGCAGCGAAGTGGCCGGCATCGTGCGCGCGCTTGGCGAGGACGTGGCAAGGTTCGCGGTGGGCGACCGCGTGGTGGCGCTGCCGGGCATTGGCGGCTTTGCCGAGCAGGTGGTGGCGCAGGCGGGCCGCGCGCTGAAGCTGCCGGACGGCATGGATTTTGAGACGGCGTCCGGCTTCATGCTGGTGTACGGCACCTCCCTGCATGGCCTGGCCGATTGCGGCCGCCTGCAAGCGGGCGAAACCCTGCTCGTGCTCGGTGCGGCGGGTGGCGTGGGTCTGGCGGCGGTGGAGATCGGCCGGGCGATGGGCGCGCGCGTGATCGCCGCGGCGTCCAGCGACGAGAAGCTGGCTCTGGTCAAGGCGCATGGAGCGGAGATCGGCATCAATTACACGACGGCCGACCTGAAGACCGAGCTGAAACGCATCGCGCCTGGCGGTGTGGACGTGGTGTATGATCCGGTGGGCGGCGCGCTGACGGAGGCGGCGGTGCGCGGGCTGGCCTGGGGCGGGCGCCTGCTGGTGGTGGGCTTCGCTGCGGGCGAGATACCGAAATTGCCGCTGAACCTGCTGCTGCTGCGCGAGGGCGAGGCGAAGGGTGTGTTCTGGGGCACCTGGACAGCGCGCGAGCCGGCCGCACATGCGGCAGCGGTGAAGCGTCTGTTCGACTGGGTGGCAAGCGGCGACCTGAAACCGCACGTCTACGGCGCCTACCCTCTCGAACGCACGGGTGAGGCGCTGGCCGAGGTGATGGGCAGGCGCGCGCAAGGCAAGGTCGTATTGGTCCCGGCGCGATAGGCCGAAGCCGGGGTCTGGGGCCAAGGCCCCGGCCGGGTCCAGGGGCAGCGCCCCTGGCCTCGTCTTTCTATGGGAGATTTTTGTGGATTTCACGTTCAACGACAAGACGAAAGACTACCAGGAGCGCGTGTCCGCGTTCATGGACGAGCACATCTACCCCAACGAGCATCGTTTCCATGAGGAGGTCGCAACCGGCGAGCGCTGGCAGCCCGTGGCCTTGCTGGAGGAGTTGAAGCCGCTGGCGAGAGAAGCCGGCCTGTGGAACCTCTTCCTGCCGGACTCGAAGCGTGGCGCCGGCCTGAAGAACATAGAATACGCACCGCTGGCCGAGATCATGGGGCGGGTGGAGTTCGCCAGCGAGGTGTTCAACTGCTCGGCGCCGGATACCGGCAACATGGAAACGATCGAGCGCTACGGCACCGAGGCGCAGAAGCAGGAGTGGCTGGAGCCGCTGCTCGAGGGCAGGATACGCTCGGCATTCGCGATGACCGAGCCCGGCGTTGCCTCGTCGGACGCCACGAACATCGAGAGCACGATCGAACGGCAGGGCGACGAGTACGTCCTCAATGGCCGCAAATGGTGGACGAGCGGCGGCGGCGATCCACGCTGCAAGCTGCTCATCTTCATGGGCAAGACGAACCCGAACGCGCATCGCCACAGCCAGCAATCGATGGTCCTGGTGCCGCGCGACACGCCCGGCGTGGAGGTCGTGCGCCCGCTCAGCGTGTTCGGCTATGACGACGCGCCGCACGGCCACATGGAGGTGGATTTCCGCAACGTGCGCGTTCCCGTAAGCAGCATCCTGCTTGGCGAGGGCCGCGGCTTCGAGATCGCGCAGGGGCGGCTTGGCCCGGGCCGCATCCACCACTGCATGCGGCTTATCGGCAAGGCGGAGCGCGCCCTGGAAGCGATGTGCAAGCGGGCGAAGTCGCGCGTGGCGTTCGGCAAGCCGATCTCCGAACAGACGGTGACGCTGGAGCGGATCGCCGAAGCGCGCTGCATGATCGAGCAGTCGCGCCTGCTGACGCTGAAGGCGGCGGACATAATGGACAAGGTCGGCAACAAGGCCGCACGCGCGGAGATCGCGATGATCAAGGTGGTCGCACCTTCCATGGCCTGCCAGGTGATCGACTGGGCGATACAGGTGCATGGCGGCGGCGGCGTCAGCCAGGATTTCCATCTGGCGTATCATTACGCCAGCAGCCGGACGTTGCGCCTGGCCGATGGTCCGGACGAGGTGCATCGCAATCAGATCGGGCGGTTGGAGCTGGGAAAGTACAACTAGTCCCAGCACGCCTTGAGAGCGATCGTCGCAAAGGCGGGCTGGGCATTGCTTCTCACGAAAGAGGCAAGAAGTTTTTCTCGCCTGTTCAGCCTGCGTGTTTGTCCTCTGACGCGAACGCCGCAGATTTGGACACGGAAGCTTCTCGTTCCTTTCCGGAAAACACTGCCGGCTTTTGTCGGCAGGCAACGTCAACGCGGCCTGCGAGGCGGCATCGGCGTATGCCGGCATGATGCTCGGCCCCGACCTCACGTCAGGCGTGCACGGGTGGCTGTGGCTTCTTTGCAGAGCGTGATCTGAACAATATTCCGCCTTGTCATCGCGCGACCCGGTGATCTCACACCTCCCGTAAACAGCAGAGGAGTCCTGGCGGTGGCCACCATGCGGCAGATCGGCCTGACACGCCCGGGCGGCCCCGAGACGATGCACATCATGCAGGTGCCGGTGCCCCGGCCCGGCCGTGGCGAGGTGCTGATCCGGGTGGCAGCCGCTGGCGTGAACCGGCCGGACGTGGCCCAGCGCAGCGGCATCTACCCGCCGCCGCCCGGCGCTAGCCCTGTGCTTGGCCTGGAGGTGGCGGGCAAGGTGTCGGCCCTGGGCGAGGGCGTGACCGCGCTCCAGGTGGGCGAGGACGTGTGCGCGCTGGTGAACGGCGGCGGCTACGCCGAATACTGCCTTGCACCGGCCGACCAGTGCCTGCCCTGGCCGAAGGACTACGACGCGGTACGCGCCGCCGCCCTGCCGGAAACGCTCTTCACCGTCTGGGCGAACCTGTTCGGCCCCAATCTGCCGAGCGGCGGCCACCTCTCCGCAGGCCAGAGCGTACTGATACACGGTGGCAGCAGCGGCATCGGTACAATCGCGATCCAGCTCGCGCGCGCGTTCGGCGCCCGGGTGTTCACAACCGCAGGCTCCGCTGCGAAATGCGCGGCGTGCGTGGCGCTGGGTGCGGAGTCGGCGATCGACTACAGACAGGAAGATTTCGTGACCCGCGTGCAGGCGCTGACCGACGGCCGCGGCGTGGATGTCATCCTTGACATGGTCGCCGGCAGCTATCTTTCGCGCAACACGCAGGCGCTCGCGCGCGACGGCCGCCTGGTGGTGATCGCCGTGCAGGGCGGCACGCGCGATCCGGACTTCAACATCGGGTTGGTGATGATGAAGCGCCTGGTGATCACAGGTTCCACGATGCGGCCGCGCACGGCCGCCGAGAAAGCGGCGTTGCGCGACGAGCTTCGCGCACAGGTGTGGCCGCTACTGGATGCCGGACGCTGCGCGCCTGTGCTACACGGGGTGTTTCCGCTGGACCAGGTGGGCGAGGCGCACCGGCTGATGGAGAGCGGCGCGCATATCGGCAAGATCGTCCTGACGATGTGACACAAGGAAAACAAACAGTCCTTTTTTGGAAAGGAGGACCAAACAACTTTGCCTCCCCGCATTTGCGGCGTCCAGGCGCCTCCTTACTCACCGAAGCTGCCGAACCTGCGCAAGGACAAAAGTTTTTTGCTTCTTTTTTGCAAAAAAGAAGGCCTTGCCTGCTTGCCGAGAGTCCGGGTCGCCGCCAGTGCTTCTCCTTCAGAGAAGGCCTCCCTTCCTTGCCTGACATACGCCTAAACGCAATTGAAACAGGGTCCGGCCCGCCCGTGTGCCTGCTGCACGGCCTGTTCGGGCGCGCGCAAAACTTCGGCGCGCTCGCGCGACACCTGTCCGGCAGGCACCGGGTCATCTCGCTGGACCTGCGCAACCATGGTGCAAGTCCGCAAATTGCAGGGATGGCGTATGGGGACATGGCGGCAGATGTCCTGCGCATCCTGCACGAGAGGGAGATGCTACCCTGTAGCGTCGTCGGTCATTCCATGGGCGGAAAAGTGGCCATGGCCGCGGCACTCACCGCCCCCGACGCGGTGGCCCGCCTGGTGGTGGCCGACATCGCGCCGGTTCCGTACCACCATGCAAACACCCGTATAGCCGCGGCGCTGCTTGCACTCGAGCTCGCACCAGGGCTCGACAGGCGGGCGGGCGGCCAGGCGCTGGCGGCGGACGTACCGGACCCGGCGGTACGCAGCTTCCTGCTGCAAAATCTTGAGTTCGGCACAGCGCCGGCGTGGAAGATAGGATTGCAGGAGATTGCCGCCGGCATCGCTGACATCGAGGGCTGGCCGGAGGCTTTCTCGAACCTGCAGTATCACGGGCCTGCGCTGTTCGTGATCGGTGAACGGTCCGACTATGTGAATCCACAGGGCGTAAGCGCGATCGAGCGATCGTTTCCACGGCAGGAATTCGTCACCTTGCCTGGCGCCGGACACTGGGTGCATGCCGACCAGCCTGCGCTATTTGCCGAGGCGGTCGCGGCGTTCCTGGCGAAGTAAGCAGTCCGCTCCCGAAAACAGGGCCGAAATAATAACCATCTGTCGGCGGCTGTCAGAACGACCTGCGGCAGCGGACCAGAACTCTTCCTTCGCTTCGAGAAGATCGCTTCACTTCCCCTCTGCCCAACCCTCGTAAAACGCCGGCATCTCCGAAGCGCGCCCGGCGAACCTCACTTCCCGCTTCTCCCGGAACGCAAGCACCCCCTCTTTCCCGTCCGCCTGGCTGGCGTAGAACATCGCCAGCGAATCAACCCGGTGCGCCTCGATGGGATCAGGCTGCGCAGCGTTCCGCCAGAGCATCTGGCGGGTAAAGGCCACCGCCACCGGCGAGCGCCTGGCGATCAGCCGAGCCGCGAACGCCTGTGCGTCGGCAAGCAGAGCTTCCGGCGCGTGCAAGGAGCGCAGCAGGCCGGCGCGCAACCCTTCCGCCGCGTCGAATATGTCCGCCGTATAGCACCACTCAAGCGCCTGCTGCAGGCCCACCAGCCGCGGCAGGAACCAGCTCGAACACGCCTCGGGCACGACGCCCAGGCGGCCGAACACGAAACCGATGCGCGCCTTTTCCGAAGCCAGGCGGAAATCCGCGGCCAGGGTCATCGTGGCACCCACGCCCACGGCCGCGCCGTTGATCGCGGCCACGACTGGTTTGCGGCAGCCGAAGATCGCCAGGCTGACCCGCCCGCCGGTGTCGCGCACGCCTTTTATCATCGCCGGGTCGTCCAGCCGCTCGTGCATGTCCGCCAAGGTCGGCGCCAGCGTCTCGTCCAAGCCGAACACGTTGCCGCCCACCGAGAGGTCCATGCCGGCGCAGAACGCCCGCCCGGCGCCGGTCAGCACCACCGCACCCACCTCGTCGTCCAGGCTCGCCGCCTCGAACGCGGCCACGAGCTCGTCGGCCATCTCCACCGTGAAAGCGTTGAGCTGGTCGGGGCGATCAAGGGTGATGGTCTGGACACGGTCCTGCAGTGTGGTGGCCAGCGTGGCGTAAGGCATACGTGTCTCCGGGAGGAAAAGGTAGAAAGGCCTGCTTTTTTGAAAAAAAGAAGCAAAAAACTTCCGCGCCTGCACACGGCACGTCCATCTGCGGCAGGCGCGCGCTTCGGCAGAACCGGCCTATGCCGTGGTGCAGGCATCAGAGACAAAAGTTTTTTGCTTCTTTTTTTCAAAAAAGAAGGCCTTGCCTTACTTCTTCCCAAACCAGCCCCTAGGCTCTCCAGGATGGACGCCCAAACCCCTCCCCCGTCCCGCACCCGCCGCATTGCAGACATCCTGCTCGGCCGGCTGGTCACCCTCGCCCTCGCAGCCACCGCCGCGGCACTCGGCATCGGCAGCTTCTTCTTCATGTCCAGCGGCGCTCCGCTCGCCATACGGCCGAACCTCGTCACCGCCCTGGTGCTCTCGAACCTTTCGGTACTCCTGCTGCTCGCCGCCTCGCTCGCCGGCCGCCTCACCCGCGTGCTGGTGGATCGGCGGCGCGGCTCGGCCGGATCGCGCCTGCACGTGCGCCTGGTGCTGCTGTTCAGCGTGGTGGCCGTCATCCCCACCATCCTGGTGGGCGTTTTTGCCACCGCCTGGTTTTCGCTCGGCATACAGTTCTGGTTTAACGACCGCATACGCACCGCTCTGGAAGAGGGCCTGCAGGCCAGCCAGGGCTACCTGTCCGAACACCGCGACACCATTAAGACCGACGCGCTCGGCATGAAGGCGGATCTGGAGCGCGCCGGCCGCGCGATGTTCGACGAGCCGGACGCCTTTCGCCAGACGCTGGAGGGCCAGACCGCCCTGCGGGGACTGGACGAGGTGGTGATCTTCGACCCCGGCACCAGCAGCGTGCTGGTCAGCGCCGGGCTGATGGCCGGCGTAGGCGTGGGCAACATTCCCCCGGGTGCGATAGAGGCGGCGCGCGAGGGTGAGGTGCCTGTCCTCGGCAACGGCGCGGACACCGAAGTGCGCGCCCTGGTCCAGCTCAACTCCACCCCGCCGCTGATGATGATGCTGGAGCGCCCGGTCGATCCGCACATACTGGCGCACATGCACTCCACCGAGGACGCGGTGGCGCAGTACGGCCGGCTGGATGCGAACCGCGCCAGCCTGCAGGTGACCTTCGCGCTGATCTTCGCCCTGGTCGCCCTGCTCGTGCTGGCCGCCGCCGTCTCCATTGGCCTGGTGCTGGCAAACCAGATTGCACGCCCCGTCGGCTGGCTGATGCAGGCCGCCGAGCGGGTGCGCGGCGGTGATCTGGCGGTGCGCGTGCCGGAGATCGCCAGCGACGACGAACTGGCCGGCCTGTCCCGCGCCTTCAACCGCATGACCAGCCAGCTCAGCGGCCAGCGTGCCGAGCTGATGAGCGCCTACAGCCAGATAGACGAACGGCGCCGCTTCACGGAGACGGTGCTGTCAGGAGTCTCGGCCGGCGTGATCGGCCTGGACGGCGCCGGCCGGGTGGAGCTGCCCAACCGCGCCGCCAGCGCACTGCTGGGCCTCGACCTTGTCAGCCTTACCGGCCAGCTCCTGGCCGAGCGCGTGCCGGAGATGGCTCCCATGCTGGCCGCCTGCATGGCCGCCCCGGACCGGCCGGTGACGGGTGAGATACAGGCCGGCAACCCGCGCCAGCGCCGCACCCTGCTGGTGCGTATCGGCGCGGAGCTGAAGGGCGGCGCCGCGCACGGCTTCGTGGTCACCTTCGATGACATCACCGAGCTGCAATCGGCCCAGCGCAAGGCCGCCTGGGCGGACGTGGCGCGCCGCATCGCCCACGAGATCAAGAACCCGCTCACGCCCATACAGCTCAGCGCCGAGCGCCTGAAGCGCCGCTTCGCCCGCGAGATCACGTCCGATCCCGACACTTTCGTGCAATGCGCCGACACCATCGTGCGCCACGTGGGCGATATCGGCCGCATGGTCGACGAGTTCTCCGCCTTCGCCCGCATGCCGCTGCCGGTGATACGGGTGGAGGATGTGGGACGCGTAGCGCGCGAGGCGCTCATCCTGCAGCGCAACGCGCATCCTGAGATCGCCTGGACCACCGACATCCCGGAGCGCGGGCCCGCCGGCCCCTGCGACCGCCGCCTGCTCGGCCAGGCGCTGACCAACCTGCTCGTCAACGCGGCCGACTCGGTTTCCATGCGCGCGCGCAGCGAGGGCGAAGCGCGCCATATCGGCGTGACAGTGTCCCAGGCCGAAGGGATGGTGAAAATCGCCGTGACCGATGACGGGATCGGCCTGCCGCAGGGTGATCCCGCCCGCCTGACCGAGCCTTACGTGACGCACAAGCCCAAAGGAACCGGTTTGGGGCTTGCCATCGTCAAGAAGATCATGGAGGACCATGGCGGATCGGTCACACTGGACGACCGACAAGGCACAGGCCTTGCCACAACCGGGGCGGTTGCGACGTTAACTCTTCCTGCGGCGCCGCTGACCGGCACCGTCAGAATGGACCTCATCGAGGAAGCGAAGGCTGCCGATGGCGTATGAAATACTTATCGTTGACGACGAGCCGGACATCCGGCTGCTGATCGACGGCATCCTGCGCGACGAAGGCTACGACACACGGCAGGCCGGCGACTCCGATGCGGCGATCGCGGCGTTCCGCGCGCGCCGCCCCTCGCTGATCCTGCTGGACGTCTGGCTGCAAGGTTCCCGTCAGGACGGCCTGGGCATACTCAAGGCGCTGCACCGCGAGGAGCCGGCGGCCCCCGTGGTGATGATCTCCGGCCACGGCACCATCGAGACCGCGGTGGCGGCCATTCAGCAGGGCGCCTACGACTTCATCGAGAAGCCGTTCCAGACCGACCGCCTGCTGTTGATCATCCGCCGGGCTCTGGAAGCCGCTCGCCTGGCCGCCGAGAATGCCGAGCTGCGACTGCGCGCCGGCCAGGAAGCCCAGCTTACCGGTGCCAGCCCCGCTTTGCATGCCGTTCGCAGTCAGATAGACCGCGTGGCGCCAACTGGATCGCGCGTGCTGATCAGCGGTGCGGCCGGCAGCGGCAAGGAAGTGGTCGCGCGCACCATACATGCCCGCTCGCGACGCGCCGAAGGCCCTTTCGTGGCGCTGAACTGCGCCACCCTCAACCCCGCCCGTTTCGAGGAGGAGTTGTTCGGCGTGGAGGCCGGCAACGACCCCGGCACGCTGCCCCGCCGCGCCGGCGTGCTGGAACGCGCCCATGGCGGCACGCTCCTGCTCGACGAAGTCAGCGACATGCCGCTGGAGACCCAGGGCAAGATCGTGCGCGCCCTGCAGGACCAGACCTTCGAGCGCATAGGCGGCAGCAGCCGCGTGAAGGTGGACGTCCGCGTGCTCGCCACCACCAACCGCGACCTGCAGCTCGAGATCGCCAACGCCCGCTTCCGCGAGGACCTCTATTACCGCCTGGCCGTCGTTCCCATGCGCCTGCCCGGCCTGCGCGAGCGCCGCGAGGACATACCCGAACTCGCCCGCCACTTCCTCACCCGCGCAGCCGAATCCGCCGGCCTGCCCGGCCGCGAGCTGTCCGCCGACGCGATCACCGCGCTGCAGGCCTATGACTGGCCGGGCAACGTACGCCAGCTGCGCAACCTGATGGACTGGCTGCTGATCATGGCGCCGGGCGGTCCTTCCGAGCCGATACGCGCCGAGATGCTGCCGCCGGAGATCGGCCAGGGCGCGCCTGCCCTGCTGAATTTCGATCCCACGGCGGACGTGATGGCCTTGCCGCTGCGCGAGGCGCGCGACATGTTCGAGACGCAGTATCTGCAAGCCCAATTGCTGCGCTTCGGCGGCAACATATCCCGCACGGCGGGCTTCGTGGGGATGGAGCGGTCCGCGTTGCATCGCAAGCTCAAGCAGCTCGGAGTCAATTCCGAGGATCGCGAGAGGGTTGCCGGGTAAGGGAGAGCAAGGCCTTTACTTCGAAAAGCGGAAACTCCCGCTACCTAGGAGCACTGTGTTGAAACGTTTTCTATTTGGAGCATTGCTTTTGAGCCAGCCTTTGCATGCGGCCGACACCTACGTGACGATGCAGTCCGGGGTGCAGTATCACGACGAGGTGGCCGGCACCGGCGCTGAGCCGCAGGCCGGCCAGACCGTCAGCGTGCACTACACCGGCTGGCTCTACGAGAACGGCGCGAAAGGCACCAAATTCGACTCTTCGCGCGATCGCAACGAACCATTCGAGTTCGTCCTTGGTCAGGGCCATGTAATAGCCGGGTGGGACACCGGCGTGGCCACCATGCATGTCGGCGGCAAGCGCACGCTGATCATCCCGCCTGACCAGGGTTACGGCGAGCGCGGCGCCGGCGGCGTCATCCCGCCGAATGCCACGCTGATGTTCGATGTGGAACTGCTCGGCGTGCACTGAGTCGAGACAGGCCCGCGTCGGAAAGGCGATAGGCCGGGTTCACTCTCGCGTACCCGACTGAGCTTGGACGCGCGTGACGCCGGATTGGTGATCAAACGCTAAGGGCGCAACCCGCACGAAGGAGCACGAAGGCTGGAGCGTGCAGGCTCCGCTGCCTCGTGCTCTCCGTGTTCAGGTCCCAGCCGGACCCATTCGGCAGGCGAAGTGCTAACGCCGGCGCTCAAGCCGTAGCGTGTCAGCCGCTCCGATTTCTGTTGGATCCCCCGATGCCGCGAATTCGGGGGAGACGAATTGTTTTGCTTCTGTTTTCAGGAAAGAAGATCGTTCTTCCTCCTTCGGCGTTTGCCCGCAATCCGCGGAGCAGCACGAGCCCTAATGTCCACCACCCTGCGCAGCCTGATCCTCGGCCGGCCGATTGCCAACCGCGACGCCGAGGGGCGCAGGATCGGTGTGTTCGAGGGCGTGCCCGCCATGGGCCTCGACGGCCTGGGCTCGGCGGCCTACGGCCCCGAAGCCGCCCTGACGATACTGGCAGGCGCCGGTGCGGCCGGGCTCGGCGTCGTCGGCCCGATCACCTGGGTGATCGTGATCCTGCTCGCCGCGCTCTACGTTTCTTACAGGCAGACCATAGCCGCCTACCCCAGCAATGGCGGCTCCTACATGGTCGCCAAGGAGAACCTCGGCGTGCCGGCCGGACTGCTCGCCGCTGCGGCGCTGATGCTCGACTACCTGCTGAACGTGTCGGTCGGGATCTCGGCAGGCGTGGGCGCGCTCACCTCCGCCCTGCCCGTTCTGCACCCTTACACAGTCATACTCTGCCTCGGGATCCTGGCGCTCATCACACTGGTGAACCTGCGCGGCACGCGCGAGGCCGGACTGATCCTGGCGGTGCCCACCTACCTCTTCGTCGCCACGCTAGGTTTCATCCTGGCGTCGGGCCTGGCGCAGGCCTGGCAGGCGGGCTGGCACCCGCACCCGGTGGTGGCCCCGCCTGCCATCCAGCACGGTGGCGAGGCGATCGGGCTCTGGCTGATCCTGCGCGCGTTCGCCAGCGGCTGCACCGCGATGACGGGGGTGGAGGCCGTCAGCAATGGCGTCAGCGCGTTCCGGGCGCCCACGGTGCGCCATGCTCACGGCACGCTGACCGTGATCGTGGTGGTTCTGGGCCTGCTCCTGCTCGGCATCGCCACGCTCGCCAGAAGCTACGGCGTGATGGCGATGGACGAGACCAAGGACGGCTACCAGAGCGTGCTGTCGCAGCTTGTGAGCGCCGTGCACGGGCGCGGCTGGCTTTACGACGTGACGATCGGCAGCGTGCTGCTGGTGCTGTGCCTGTCCGCCAACACCAGTTTCGTCGATTTCCCGCGCCTCTGCCACCTGGTCGCCACCGACGGTTTCCTGCCGCGGCCCTTCGCGATCGCCGGACGACGCCTGGTCTACACCATAGGCATCCTGTTCCTCGCCTTGGGGTCGGGCGGGCTGCTGCTCGCGTTCGGCGGCATCACCGACCGGCTGATCCCGCTCTTCGCTGTCGGTGCCTTTCTGTCGTTCACCCTGTCCCAGGCCGGCATGGCCGCGCATTGGCGCCGCGCACTGGCCGGCACGGCACAGGGCCGCTCGGCCCTGCGCACGCGGCTGCTGATCAACGGCGCAGGCGCGTGTGCCACCGGCGTGGCGCTGGCCATCATCCTGCTTGCCAAGTTCGTCGAAGGCGCCTGGCTCACGGTGATCATCATCCCGCTCGCCGTGGGCGGGTTGTGGGCGATCGGCCGCTACTACCGCAGCATCGATCTGCAGATGCTGCAAGGCGAGCACCGGCGGATCAACGTGGAACCGCGGCCAGGCCCGGTGGCGCTGGTGCCGATCGCGCGCTGGGACAAGCTCTCGCGCAAGGCGATCGAATACGCGCTCCGCGTGTCGCCCTGCGTCATCGCCCTGCACGTGACCAAGCTGGAGGGGCCCGACGCCGATGACCACGCGCAGAAGCTGCAACGCGAGTGGGACGATTGCGTGCAGGCCCCGCTCCAGCAGGCCGGGCGTGCGGTGCCCGAGCTGAAGCTGCTGCCGTCACCCTACCGCAGCATCATCGGCCCGCTGCTCGAAACGGTGCAGGAGGCGGTGGGACGCTTTCCGGGACGGCCGGTCATGATCGTTCTGCCGGAACTCATCGAGGGCCGCTGGTGGGGATACCTCATGCACACGCACAGGGAGCGCCGCCTGCGCGCCAGGCTGCTTCGCTATGGCGGTCCGGAGATCACCGTCGTCTCCGTGCCCTGGCAATTGCAGTCCTCAAGCCTGGAACAGGGCATCGCCGAGGACGCAGGATGACCGCCACCCGCGGCGCGTAACCAGGGACGGCCCTCTTCTCGACGACCTGCTTGCAAAACCCGCGTTAGCGGCCGTCCGGCGCGTGCTGCGTCACTCGCGCGCGCCGTGCCGCGTACTTTCTTGGTGCCACCCGCAGGTTCGTAGCTTGCCAGCGGCGGAACCCCGCCGAAATACGCGCGGTTGCAGCTTCCTGACCTGGAGACGGCCCGACGCATGGCGGATTTTGTGGAGACTGCGATCATCGGCGGCGGCCAGGCCGGTGTGCCGCTGGCCCGTGCCTTGTTCAGCGCCGGACGCAGCATAATGTTGTTCGAACGCCGCCATCTGGGCGGGTCCTGCGTCAATTTCGGCTGCACGCCCAGCAAGGCGCTCATCGCGTCCGCCCGGCTGGCGGCCGACGCACGCCGGGCGGCCGAGCTGGGCGTCAGGATCGCCGGCGTAGAGGTGGATTTTCCGGCGGTGATGGCACGCGTGCGCCGCATCGTGTCGGAAGCCAAGACCGCGCTGGACCACAGTTTCGGCGGCCAAGGCCAGCCGCCCGTCATCGCGGCGCATGCCAGGCTGGACGGCAAGGAGGGCAGCCGCTTCCGCGTGCGCACCGGCGACCGCGTGTTCCTCGCAGAGCGCGTGGTGCTGGACACCGGAACGCGGTCGGCGATCCCGGAACTGGACGGGCTGGACCCGTCGCGCTGCACCACCGCGGACAACTGGGTCGATCTGGACGAACTGCCTGTGCATCTGATCCTGCTCGGCGGCAACTACGTCGCCATGGAGATGGCCCAGGCGTTCCGGCGACTGGGCGCGGCTGTCACCATCGTCCAGAGGAGCCCCAGGCTGGTGGAGCGCGAGGACCCGGACGTGTCCGATGCCATGCGGGACGCGCTGGAGGCGGACGGCGTGATGGTGGTGACGGATGCCGACGCGCAGGCCGTCGAACACACGGGCGCCGGCGTGGTGCTCCGGCTTGCCGATCGCGTGCTGGAGGGCAGCCACCTCTTCCTCGCCACCGGGCGGCAGCCGAACACCGATTCGCTGGGGCTGGAGACCGTGGGGCTGGAGCCCGGCAAGGGCGGCTACATCGAGGTGGACGCGGCGCTGTCCACCCACACCGCCGGCGTCTACGCGATCGGCGACATACGCGGCGGCCCCGCCTTCACCCACACCGCCTATGCGGATTTCCGGGTGCTGGAATCGGCCTTCCTGGGCGATGGCTCGGTCCGCCGCCCGACGGTGATCCCGTATGCCATGTTCACCGAGCCGGAGCTCGGCCGCGTGGGCATGAGCGAACACGAAGCGCGCGAGTCCGGCCGCAGGATCAAGGTCGGACGCCGGGAGATGACCGAGAGCGGCAAGGCGCGCGAGCTCGGCAAGACGGCCGGTTTTGCCAAGGTGATCCTGGACGCGTCCAGCGGCGAGATACTGGGTGCGACGATGCTGAGCCTGGACGGCGGCGAAGCCGTGCAGCTTTTCACCGAGCTGATGGTTGCTGGCGCCACGGCGCAGACGATGCTGAACGCGGTGCATATTCACCCCACGCTTGGGGAAGCGGCCAAGAACGCGCTTGTTTCGGCCATGGAGGCGGAGGCGTCCTGAGAAGCCAGGCTTTCGCTTTTACCTACCGTCTGCTGCGCTATCGCGGACACTCCAAACAAACCGGCTGGGCGGAGCAGGGCTACTAAGTCCTTTCTCAAAAAAGGACCGCTTGCTTTCCAAACCCGGCAAGTACGGAGCCGCCAAAGCCGTTGACGTTCTCACCCCCCAGAGCCTGCTTGTGCAGGTGGGAACCAGATACCACGGCCAAGACCGCGACAGCGCCAGCCCCCGAGGGAGTGCTTATCGGCCCCGGGGATGAATTGCCTGACGCACCCAGCAGCTCCGCCCAGCCTATTTAGGCCTGCTCGAGGCCTTGTGCAATCTCCTCGGCGCGGTCGGCCAGGCGGGCGAGCCGGCGCTGCTTCTCCGCATCGGCCCTTGGCTCGCGCGAGAGCTCGGATTGCAAGTTCGTCAGCAGCGTCTTCTGGTCGTGCAACTCGTCGGCCATCAGCAGCGCGGCCAGCACGAGCAGCCGGCTTTCGCCGCTCTGGCCGCCGAGCGCCTTGATGCTGTCGATGCGCGTCTCCACGTCTGAGGCCATCTGCAGCAGGTGGCTTTCCTGTCCGTCATCGCAGCCGACGGTGTAGGCGTAGCCGTTGATCTTGATGGTTAACTGAGCCACGGCTGTCGTTCTTTCGTCGTTTGCGGCGATTGTGTCACAGGCCGATCCCCTGACCCACCCGCCCTCCTTTTGTCTGGCGTGCTTCGCGGGGCGAATGCGGGAAAGCACAACTTCGATCCTCTTTGTCGAAAAGACTGCTTGCCCGTCAGGTCACTCCCCCGGATCCCGTCCCAGCACGCTGCGCAGCTCGGCGATCAGCGCGTCCAGCCGCGCCGCCAGCCCTGCCCCATCCATGCCGGCCGCGCCGGCC